>NZ_JBJNIP010000088.1:0-346 GCF_056324165.1 Wenzhouxiangella sp. YN9 | reverse complement strand
GCCCCAGAATGCCGGGCGCAGCAGGGCATCGGGCAGGCGATGCTCGAGCCAGCCGGGGCCGTAGCGTTCATAGAGGCCGTCGATATCGGCCACCGTGTGCGCTGAAAACACCCAGGCCGCCGCGCGCGCGGCGGGCGTGCTACGGGTGGTGCGGCACGCGGCGGGGCGGCGCGCGGGCTCCCGCACGCGCACTTCCACCCAGCGCGCCGCGTGCAAGTGCGGGGCCTCCTTCTCGCGCGCCGGCCCGCCGAGAGCCGCCACCCCCTCAACCCCCCCGCCGCGCGCGCCGCGGCCTGGGTGTTTTCAGCGCACACGGTGGCCGATATCGACGGCCTCTATGAACGCT
>NZ_JBJNIP010000087.1:0-265 GCF_056324165.1 Wenzhouxiangella sp. YN9 | reverse complement strand
CCCGGCTTACAGCCGCCGACCGCACGAAGGCCTGGCGCTGTTTACCCCCGAAGATCTCTATACCGGACAGTTCGAAGCACTCTGGCGGATCCGGCAAGCGGCCATGGATCGGCACTATGCGGCGCATCCCGAGCGCTACGTCAAAGGACCACCCCAAGTTGCCAGGCCACCAGCGGTCGTCTCGATCAATCCCGACGATGGTCAGACCGCAACGGAGTTACTCGGCACACCAGGTGCGTTCGAAGTCTCACCAACACCGGTCAGC
>NZ_JBJNIP010000086.1:0-114168 GCF_056324165.1 Wenzhouxiangella sp. YN9 | reverse complement strand
GCTGATCGTTGCCGCGCTGACCGACGACCAGCTCGCCGAACTGGCCGAACTGGGCAAGGAGCTGGGCCTGGCGGTACTGGTGGAGGTGCACGACGAGGAAGAAATGGAGCGGGCGCTGAAAGTGCCCGGGGATCTGGTGGGCATCAACAACCGGGATCTGCACCGTTTCGTCACTGACCTGGACACCACGCTCAGGCTGGCGCCGATGGTGCCGAAGGATCGGCTGGTGATTTCCGAAAGCGGGATTCATACTCCCGAAGACATCGAGAAGCTGCAGGATGGCGGGATCGGGGCATTTCTCATCGGCGAGTCCCTGATGCGCCAGGCTGATCCCGGAGCGGCACTGGGACAGTTGATCACCTGAACAAGAAATCATGCACGCGCCGTCCGAGTCTGTGCCCACGCACCATCGACATGACATGCTGCAAGGGCTCCTCTGAAACCTTCACCCTGGAACCGGTATGAAATTTACTGCCCAGCAAGCCTTGCAACGCACCATCGAGCATCGGGAAATTTTTCATGACGAGATGGTCGAGCTGATGCGCCAGATCATGGCCGGCAAGGTCAGTCCCTTGATGACCGCGGCAATCATCACCGGGCTCAGGGTCAAGAAGGAAACCATTGACGAGATTACCGGCGCCGCGCGCGTGATGCGCGAATTGGCAGTCCCGGTCAACGTGCCGGACAGCACGGGTTTTGTGGATATTGTCGGCACCGGGGGTGATGGCGCCAGCACCTTCAACATATCCACCACGGCCATGTTCGTGGCCGCCGCGGCCGGGGCCAAGGTGGCCAAGCACGGCGGCCGCAGCGTGTCTTCAAAATCAGGCAGTGCCGACCTGCTCGAGGCGCTGGGAGCGCGCATCGACCTCACCCCGGCGCAGGTCAGTGACTGCATCACGCGCACCGGCATCGGCTTCATGTTCGCGCCCAACCACCACCCGGCCATGAAGATGGTGGCACCGGTGCGCAAGGAGATGGGCGTCAAGAGCCTGTTCAATATCCTCGGGCCGCTGACCAACCCGGCCGGGGCGCCCAACATCCTGATGGGCGTGTTTCACGAGGATCTGGTAGGTATCCAGGTGCGCGTGCTTGAGCGCCTGGGTGCGCAACGCGCGCTGGTTGTTTACGGCCAGGATGGCCTGGACGAAATTTCACTGGGCGCCAGCACCCGGGTCGGCGAACTGCGCGATGGCAAGGTGCGCGAATACGATATCGAGCCCGAAGATTTCGGTCTTGCCATGGCCTCCAGCCGCAATCTGCGGGTCAATGATGCCGATGAGTCACGCAGCACCCTCATGAAGATACTGCAAGGCGAGCCCGGCCCAGCCCACGACATCGTCACGCTCAACGCGGGCGCCGCTTTGTACGCGGCCGGCGTGGCCGGCTCCATCGAGGATGGTATTCAGCGTGCCGGTCAGGCGCTGGAAAGCGGCGCTGCGCTGGAGAAAATGCAGCAGTTCGTGGATGCCACCCAGAATCTGGCAGAGTCTGCCAGTTGAACTTTACGAAAATCAGGACAACAACCAGGTCACCCACGATTCTTTCGGCTCTTGATGGCTGGCTGGGCCTTGGGAGTTGCTGATTCTGAGGTGGCCGAGATTCGTCGTGTTGGGCGGCTCTCCGGCCGTTTAGGGCCGACTTTGCCCACGGGCTGGCGTCCGGCTCATTGCGGTCAGCCGGAAGTGCAGGTCAAGGGAGCGCCACCAGGGAACTGGCTGTTCCCGTAGCTTCTTGAGTGCGAGCTCTCCGGAAACGCCCTTCATCCATCGCTGGCCCAGTTCGGCCGCCTTCAGCATCAACGCTTCTGCCGAACCGATTGCCCGGGGTAGTAGCGGCTCTCGGTTCCCTGCACGCGGCGAATCCATTCTCCGGGGTGGTTGGCGACGATCCAGAGCCCCTCGGGCGGCGATTGGTCAGGCGTGGAAAACTTACTTCGCTTTTCGGGGTGCGCCTGGAGACCGGTCCAGCGCACGAGCTCGATGTAGCTGGCTTCTCGGTCAGGCGGAGAGCGTGTCGGCTTTTGGCGTCGGGCAAGACGCCCCCATTCGGAGACTGCTCCATCGAGCTGCAGGCGGTTTCCCGGAGGTCGTTGCTGCCAGGCATCGATTGCATCGATCGTCGTGAAAGTCCGCACCCACGGGGCCTGGCGGCGTCTTGTGACGAATGGGCGGTAATCAAGGAGGGGTGGGTGATACAGAAGGCCCGTGATTATCGCTTTAGTTAATATCAGCCGGATTATTGCTTTCCGGCCTAACGCTGGGAGCAAATGCAGTGAATAAACCATTTAACGTCGTTGTCGCGGCGATAACCTTGTGCTTGTTGATGGCTGTATCGTCAGCTCTGGCTGGCGAGATACTGATTATTGACGAGAACTTCGATACCCTTCCTTCAGGTTACCAACTGCAAACGTACGCCACCGTCAACGCCACGGCCGACTTCCAGATCGGTAGCCTGGGAGCCTCCAACGGGCTGATCTTTGATGGCACCTGGGATGTGCCCGCCAACGGCCAGGAGAGTTCAGCCGGACTACTGGCGCCGATTCTGACAACGCCTGCCGACTTTCAGCTTGACCCGGCCGATATTGGTGGCATATCCAGTGTCCACTGGAGCCTGGATGCCGAGGTTATCAGCAGCACCATGGTCCCACCTGATCAGGGCATTTTTGCACAGCTTTATATTTATCAGGAACAGGCCGATGGTAGTGTTCAGCCTTTTTCCGATGGCGATAGCTTCGTTGTCGTCGGGCAATCTGTTTCTCTTGACGTTACGGCTACTGAGTCGGACTTTAGTTTGCCGGGTGACAGGCCGGACTTCAGTGCGACCGGGCGGCCACTCTCTTTTGGCCTGGTGTTTGGCGGAAACTATCCGAAAACACCCCAGTCAGTTGCACTTTATATCGACGGACGCATAACAGGTGATAATTGGACAGTCGCTGTAACGAAGGGCGGGATTTTCAAAGACAGATTCGAAGCCCAAGTCCTGTTGCCTGTGTTGACAGCACCGGCAGGCAACAAAGACTGTTTCTGTCCAGCGCCGCCTCTACTTGACTGAGCAACAGAATGCCAATGGCAACCATGGACCGTTCTCGTGGGTGATTCCGGTAAGGGCCGGTCCGACTCCTCGGGCCCTACGCTTCGCAGCAGCCTGGGCAAACACGATTCGGGTCAGCGGCCGGGGCCAACCACCGAAGACAGCGAGGAGATCGAACGCCTGAAGCGGGAGAACTTTGAGCTCAAGCGGGCCAATGAGATTCTGCGCAAGGCGTCAGCTTTTTGCGCCCAGGCGGAGCACGATCGCGAGCCAGGGTGGTAGTCGCGGCGCTTACCGCCGTACCGCGCCGCCCGCGCCGGCGGTGGTCTGCCCAGCTGACCGGGTCCACCGACAGTTCAGCGCCGATTGCCCGAACCAGCTGTGGGTGGCCGACTTTACCTATGTGCCAACCTGGGTCGGCTTCGTCTACACGGCGTTCGTCATCGACGCCTTTGCAAAACCCATCGTCGGCTGGCGCACGGCCCGTTCAATGACCACCGAACTGGTGCTCGATGCGTTCGAGCAGGCGCTGCATGCCCGAGGCGATTGTGATGGTCTGATCCATCACAGTGATCGGGCGTGCAGTATGTGTCGATCCGCTATACCCAGCGCCTGAATGATGCCGGCATCGACGGGTCGGTGGGATCGACTGGTAACTCCTGCGACAACGCCCTGGCCGAGCTCATCATCGGATTCAAGGCGTTGATCCTGAGATGCTCCTCCAAGGGCCTTCCGTAGGCATGCCGTTACTTCCCCGAGAGATAGTTCATAGTCTGGCGTCGTGATTGGTCGTAGGGAATTTCCTACAAATCGTGGCTGCGTGCATTCCCGGTGTCCAGATTCCGCTACAGGCCGCAACCGGGGCTAAACGTCGCATTCGCGTGGCTCTAGATAGTTCTGGAGTTCGAAAGGTAGGGTGTTTATACTTCCTTTTTACAACTGATCCACCCGTCTCACATCGCCCCAACGGGCAGGAGTAATCTGAACATGGCTGGGAAATTCGAGATCTACGAAGATAAAAGCGGCGAGTTTCGATTTCGTCTGAAGGCGAGTAACGGCGAAAACCTGCTCGCCAGTGAGGGCTACAAGGCAAAAAAGAGCGCGCTCAACGGTGTACGGTCGGTTCAGCAAAACTGCAACGACGACGCCTGTTTCGACAGGAAGACCACGTCGTCTGGCAAGTATCGCTTCAACCTCAAAGCCAAAAACCACCAGATTATCGGTACCAGTCAGAACTATGATTCGGAGGGCGGCCGGGATAACGGGATTGCCGCAATCAGCCGCGCGGCGAACGACGCCCAGATTGTCGACTTGACAAAAAGCTGAGCAATGGTTGATTGCCCCGGCCTTCGGCTGGTCGAAAATACTCAAACTACCGGGGTTCGCGAATGTCTCTGGTCAATAGATTGATGGAACAATTTGGCATTACTGAAAAACAGGCTGGCGGCGGGGCCGGCGCCCTGTTCAGCATGGCCAAGGAACAGCTGGCTAGCGGTGACTTCGCGCAGCTGGCCAGCGCTGTGCCGGAAATCCCGGGGCTTATTGATAGCGCGCCCGAAGCCGGCGGCGCGGGCGGCATGATGGGAAAGCTCGGCGGTATGCTGGGCGGCAAGGCCGAAAGTATGGGCCAGCTTGCCGCGGTGGCGAGCAGCTTTTCGAAACTTGGTCTGAGCAATGAAATGATCAGCAGGTTTGTGCCCTTGGTGCTTTCTTATGTACAGGAACAGGGTGGCGAACGCGTGCGCGGCATTTTGGAGAAAGTGTTGTCACCGGCCGCCTGATGCACGTTATTCGACCGGCGCCAAGCGCTTCAGTTGCAGCCTTGGGCTGGGGAATGGCCAGAGCACGAGCTTGACCCGGCTTTCTGTTGAGGTTTGAACGCTACCAGTAGTACATGCCGGGCGGCGGCTCGGGCGGTGCGACGACTAGCAACCACCAGGTCAGGGCCGCGACGAGCGCAATCAGAATCAGCGCCAGTACGGTGCGGGAATGGGGGATGGCGGCTGTTTCCGGGATTCGGTCGGCCGGCTTGCGTCCGGTGATCATGGCGCGAACGAGGCGCTGACCCTTGAACACACGATAGAACAGTACGGCCACCAAGTGCAGGCCGAGCAACACGCCCACGGGCCAGGCCAGTCGGTGGTGAATAGTGCTGGCGAAGCCGGCCGTGTCTTTGCTCACGGCCACGTACCAGGGCCCCTCATAGAGGATGTCGTCGCTGATGAACAGGCCCGACCCGGCCTGCAAAGCCAGTACCGCCAGAATGAGGTATGTGGCGAGGGCGCCCAGGGGGCTGTGGCCGGGGCTTTCCGGTGCATCACGCTGGAGCATCGTCTTCATGTAGGCAGCCAGCTTTTTCGGGCGAGGCAGGAAGCTGCTAAAGCGGGCGTGACGCGGTCCCACCAGGCCCCAGATGAACCGGAATATCAACAGGCCGACCGCGGTCTGGCCAAACCAAAAGTGCCATTGCCGCCAGTCGACGCCACCCCACTGACCAGTAATCCAGGCACCGGCCACGGCAATCGCGAACACCCAATGCCACAACCTGAGCGGCCAGTCCCAGACCAGCTGCTCCGGTTGCTTCTCCATCACACCGCCTGCCACAGCTAGCGAGCGTTGCAGCCAAAGCGGTAACGCTTGATCCCCTGGGCCACGATCAGTTGTCTACCCGGAAGTCATCGTGGCAGCTGCCGCAGCTGCTGCCAAGCGCGCCGATGGCCTCGCGTATCTGGCCTTCGTCACCGCTTTCAGTTGCCGCCACGAGGCGTTCGCTAGCCTGGATCGCGTCCTCGATCTTGCCGGAAAAGGCGTCTGGCTTCTCCCAGATGACATCCAGCGCCTCGGTGGTGACGTCGTTGGAACGGGTATCGGCGGCAAAGGCATCGGGGAGCATCTGCAACAGCGCGAGCAGTCGTCCCGCGTTGATCTCGACTCGCTGAGCATCGAACTCAATGCGACCGCGAGCCATCGCCCCGAGCGGCGCCATGTTCCAACCCATCAGGTGAAGCACCGACTGCCGCGTCTCAGCGGCACGCTGGGCTTGATCCTGGTTCAGCTGTGCGCTGACTGTGCCCGCGAAGGCCATGATCACGCACGCTACGACTATTTTTCCTCGAATCATCGACTGCTCTCCTTGAGGTTGCAATGCAAACGTACAGCATAACTCCACTGCCTGCAGGTGGCGAGCCGGATGCACGCCGTGTCGCGATGAAAAGATTGCCCGCTAGCTACAGAAAGCTACACAGAGGTCGAGCGCAACGCGCTTAGGAGATCTCGGGTAAAGTTGTGCTCACTGAAACCCTGCATGCCCGCCAGATCGTAACCGCGACGCACCACAATGAGGTTCTCGCTTGGAATAATTACAAGGAATTGTCCTCGGTTACCGCGAGCCGCAATCGTGTCGTTGGGAAGCTCCGGAAAGCGCTCATTGTATAGCCACCATTGCGCCCCGTAACCTGGAAAGCCTTCAGGCGGCTGAGCAGGTGCAGGAGTGCTGATATATTCCAACCAGTGCGTTGGCAAGATTTGCTTTCCTTCCCACCTTCCTTCTTGCAGGTGCAGCACACCCAGGCGAGCCAGATCGCGCGATGTCGTCCACACTTGTGACGACAAGATAAAGTCATTCTTCCAGTCGGTTTCCAGAAACGTGTGCTGCATTCCAATTTTGTCCAGCAACGCCTTGTAAGGGAACGTCACGTAGGCTTCCTCACTGGGCATGGTTTCACGCAGCACACGAAGCGCGAGCATGGTGTCATTGTTCGCATATTTCCAGCGCGATCCCGGCTCAACCTCAAGGGCCGTTCCGGTGGCTGTGTCACTGACCAGGCCGCCACCCATATAGACGCGATCGGTGCGATTGCCTGCCTGATTGCTGTCGAGGCCTGACGCCATATGCAACAGGTTGTCCAGCGTAATATGCTGACGCGGATCCAGTGGATGTGACCAATTCTGCAAGCCGGCGTTTTGGTCAGCAGTCAAGATTCCTTGTTGAATCGCTGCGCCAATAACACTCGCGCCAATACCTTTTGCTACGGACCACGTTCTTTGAGCTGTCTCAGGGGTAAAGGTTTCTTTGTAACGCTCGGCTATTATCTTGTCGGGCGTCGCAATCAGAACGGCGGACGTTCGTGCGCCCTCACCATAATGCTTGCTAAAAGCTCGCTCGATTACTGCGTCCAGCTTTTCGTTTCCGGTGGGCTCATTGATACCGTTGCGACTGTTCCACGGCTCTCCCGAGTCGGGTTGTTCCGAAGCATCCGGGGGAAACGGCTTATAAACCTTGTCGGTGTCTTTCGCAGTGGCACCAACGGGCAAGTCAACACAGCCGAGTCGTGGCCGCCAGACTGAATAACGCGCCCGCTTGCTGTCGTCATAAGCGACACTGACCCATTTTTCGTCACTATTAACCTTGGCCTTCAGGCGGCCAACTCTATCGGCAATTAGTGGGTAGATGCCCGTGAGCTCATCTTCCTGGATTTGCGCTTCTGACTTTCCGCTATTGAAGGTTGCGCTGCACGTGAAGTTCGCTTTGTAGCCGGCGGCGTATGCGTTCAGCGTTGTTTCTGTTTCTTCTGCACTGGTGCTCGCAGCAAAACAGGCGGCAGCTAAAATAGTGAAATAGCGCTTCATGATTGACCTCAATACGGCTCCTTGTTTCATTTGCGCTATAACAGCACACAACAGCACGCTATAACAATCGTGAAACTCCAGTGAGCCGGGTCAGCGTTCTCGATGCGATTAAAGTGCCGTCCCCGGTGTGTCAAGTTGGAGCGGTTGTGGCGCTATATCGTTTGCAGATCTTACCCGGCCTCAGAAGCTTGAAGCAATGTGGTCCAGGCTTATTATTCCAGTGATTGCCGTGTTGATCGGGACTTGGCGCCTGATCGTCTCGAGCAGCCTGTGAGTCAGTGCAACCCAGGATGTAGAGCTCAGCTGAATAAGTCACCAAACAGATGGTGCGCTAACATGCCTCTACATTCCAACGCAAGCGGGACCAATGGGCAAGTCACACCGAACAACCGGCCAATCCAGGCCCGTGCTTCTGGCGCTCAGCCTGATTTTTCTGCTGCCAATCGCCCTCGCTTCCGTACCCGGGGACGCACAGGCACCAGCCTTGCCGCTGGCCAATGTTTATCACCCCGGCGTGGACCTTCAGGCCTACTGGGTCAGCGAGAAACTGGACGGAGTCCGGGCGTATTGGGACGGCGAGAAGCTCTGGTCCCGCGGCGGGAATGTGTACGCCGCCCCGGACTGGTTTACCGAAGATTTTCCAGACCAGCCGCTCGACGGCGAGCTATGGAGCGGCCGGCAGCGCTTTGCCGAATTGTCGGGCGTGGTGCGCAAGCATCAACCGATCGACAGCGAGTGGCGTCAGGTCCGTTTCCATGTGTTTGATCAGCCGGGCCGGGGCATGCCGTTTGAACAGCGTTACCGGCAGCTCGAGGAACTGGTAGAGACGTCGGGCGCCCGCTATCTGGTCCTGGTTGAGCAGCGCCCGATTGCAAGCCACTCGGCGCTGATGGCGCAGCTTGCTGAAGTCGTCGCCAACGGTGCGGAAGGGCTGATGCTCAAGCGCAAGGCGAGTCTCTATCAGGCCGGCCGCTCTGATGATCTGCTCAAGGTCAAGACCCATCAGGATGCAGAAGCCACCGTAGTCCGCCATTTACCCGGAAAAGGAAAGTACCGGGGCCTGATGGGATCCCTGGAGGTCGAACTGGAGGATGGCCGCCGGTTTCGTATCGGCACCGGTTTCACGGATGCCGACCGACGCCATCCGCCAGCCATTGGCAGCCTGATCACGTTCCGCTACCGGGGTTACACGGCAAGCGGCCTGCCGCGCTTCGCCAGCTTTCTCCGGGTACGCGATGACGAGCCGCAAACCGATCATTGATCCGGCAAGCTCGTCGAGAAGCTGCAGGCCGTCCGGTAGTCGACCAAAAACCAGGACACCCACGAAATTTCTCGCCGAATGGCCAATTTCTCAGGCTGTAACGCTTGGGAATCTCCTGGGAGCAAGGCCAGTGGGGCGCTGAATCGCCCCTAGGACGCTGGATTTCGGGTCTTGGGCCGAATCACCCCATGAGGAGCGCCGGGCGCCGTCGGCTCCGGGCTAAGTCTTGGTCATGAACGCGCTACCAGGGTATAGGCTGTTCTCGAAGCTTCTTGAGCGCGAACTCGCCGGAAACGCCCTTCATCCATCGCTGGCCCAGGTCGGCGGCCTTGAGCATCAGTGCCTCGGCCGAGCCAATCGCCCGATAGTAGCGACTCTCGGTGCCTTGCACGCGCCGCATCCATTCACGTGGATGGTTGGCGACGCTCCATAGGCCCTCGGGCGGCGCTTCGGCGGCAGAAAGCTTACCGCGCTTGTCAGGATGGGCCTGTAGCCCGGTCCAGCGGACGAGGTCGATGTAGCTGGATTCCGTGAGGTCGGCCAGGGCGTCGACGTCCAGCCCCGCGACCGGCTTGAGCGCCTGCCCATGAGAACGACGACCAAGAGCCTTGTCGATTGCAGACCGAGCCGATTCGGTCCGACGCCGGACTGACGTGTGCTCGGATTCACGCAGCGTCTCGCACATCCCGGCGCGGACGGGATTCAGGTCGACGTAGGCCATGCAGGACAATACCGCCTGCTCGTCCAGCAGCGCCTGACACTTGAACCGGCCTTCCCAGAATCGTCCCGTACAGCCGTCCTCTCGGTTGGCCATCCGGGCGATCGGCTCGTTGAGCGCCCGCATGAACCAGCTGATCGAGCCCAAGCGCCGGCGAATCACATCCAGGCGCTCGCCATTGCCGAGCAAGGCGAGTGTGGCGCGCTCCACGCAGGCCGGGTCGTCGCGATCACTGATGGAGCCGGGAAAAATCGCCAGCCATCGCTCGGCGACCTCTCGATCCGTCCATGCCCTTGCCGCTTGCGGGTCACTACGGAGAACGATGTGGAAGTGATTGCTCATCACTGCGTAGGCATAAACGGAAATCGCAAACGAATCCGCGAGCTTAAAGATCCGGCCCTCGATCCACTGACGTCGGTGCTCGAAGCTCTTGCCGGATTGTGCGGCCACCCCGCACAGGAAGGCGCGCCGTACGCATCGACTCACACAATGGAAGAAGCCGGGCTCCTCGTCGCTGATCAATTGACTGCGTGGATAGGCCATGGCTTGATCCTGCCACCCGCTCGGGCATGGGGAAATTCTCAGAATGCCGCGCCGGGATGTAGGAAAAGCCCTACGGATCGTGGGTGTCCTGGATTCTGCGGTCCACTCCCCCAACTTAGGACCAGGCATAACCAGAGATTTCGACATGACCGCGGTCGGTTAGAAATTCGATTGCAGAGGTGTCTCCCAGGGATTCGTGGGGCCGGATTCTGTTGTTGGCCTGGGCAGGGGCGGGGCGGTTGCCCTTCCAGTTATAATCGGAACTGGCGCTGGGTGCCGTTGGAGGTCTGGCAGTGGGCCGCTTGTGCTTTCCTTCGGGTCGCCGGCCGGTGCATCGTTTTCGCGAGGTTTGGCGCAATGGCTGACGTGAGCGTTCTGGGCGCGGGAGTGGCCGGACTCTGGGCTGCGCGCGCCCTTCTGGATCGCGGGATTCGACCGCGCCTGATTGACCGTGCCGGGCCCCCGGGGCCGCATGGTTGCTCATGGTGGGCGGGTGGCATGTTGGCGCCGCAATGCGAGGGTGCGGTGGCTGAACCGATTGTTGTGCACCATGGTGCGACAGCGGCACATGCATGGGGTGCGTTCACTGAAGTGCAGCAGACCGGCACGCTTGTGCTTGCGCTCGAGCGCGACCACGCCGAGCTTGACCGCTTTGCTGCCCGCACCCGCGGCCACCGGCAGGTGACGGCGGCGGAGATTGCTGAACTGGAGCCCGAACTGGCGCCGCGGCATCGGCGCGGGCTGTTCTTCGAGTCCGAGGCCTGTCTGCATCCGCGCCGCGCGCTGGCTGATCTCGTGGCGGCGCTGGCGGCCGAAGGTGTGCCGGTGCAGCGCGCAGAGGCCACGCCGGGTGAGCTGAGCGGTCGGGTGCTCGATTGCCGTGGTTTTGCAGCGCAGGGCGACCTGCCGGATTTGCGCGCCGTGCGCGGTGAGCTGGTGCTGCTGCGTGCGCCCGAGATCAAACTTTCACGCCCGGTGCGCCTGTTGCATCCGCGCCATCCGCTGTACGTCGTGCCGCGCGGTGGCGGGCTGTACATGCTCGGGGCAACCCAGATCGAAAGCGCGGCGCGCGGGCCTGTCACCGCCCGCTCGGCGCTGGAGCTGTTGTCGGCGGCCTATGCGCTCGACCCGCGCTTTGGCGAGGCCGAGATCGTCGAGTTCGGTGCCGCCCTGCGCCCCGCCTTTGCCGACAATGTGCCGCGCATTGTCCCGCGCGGCCGGGTGCTGCACCTCAACGGGCTTTATCGCCACGGCTATTTGCTGGCACCGGCCCTGGCGCATCAGGCCGCGGATTTCATTTCAGATTCAGCAACGGGAGATCTTTTTCATGATGATTGAAGTCAACGGCGCCACGCAGGAAATTGCGGCCGAGGACTTGGAAGGGGCGCTGGAAGAGCTCGGCTGGGGGAAGGCGAAAGTCGCAACCGCGCTCAACGGGCGCTTTGTGCCCGTGGAGGAGCGCGCGACTACATCCTTGTCAGCGGGCGACCGGCTGGAAGTGCTGGCCGCGATGCAGGGGGGCTGAGCGATTCGCGATTTTTACGGTGTCAAACTGGATGGCCCGCTGATGCTGGGTACATCGCAATATCCGTCTCCGGCGGTGCTCGAGGCAGCGTTTCGCGAATCGGGCGCCGTCATTGCCACGGTCTCGCTGCGCCGCGAGCGCGGCGAGGGGCAGGCGTTCTGGGATCTGGTGCGCTCGCTTGGCGTACATATCCTGCCCAATACGGCCGGGTGTCACAGCGCACGCGAGGCGATCACCACGGCCCGGATGGCGCGGGAGTATTTCGAAACCGACTGGATCAAGCTGGAGGTGATTGGCCACGACGATACCCTTCAGCCGGATCCGTTTGAGCTGGTGGCTGCCGCCGAGACGCTCTGTGCCGAGGGGTTCAAGGTATTTCCCTACACGACCGAGGATCAGGTGATCGCCGCGCGACTGGTCGAGGCCGGTTGCCGGGTGCTGATGCCCTGGGGCGCGCCCATCGGCTCCGGGCTCGGACTGGCCAATGCGTTTGCGCTGCGCAGCCTGCGGGCGACCTTTGCGGATATTCCGCTGGTGGTCGATGCCGGCCTGGGCCTGCCCAGCCACGCTGCCCAGGCGATGGAGATGGGCTATGACGCGGTGCTGCTGAATACCGCCGTGGCTCAGGCTGACGATCCTGTCGCCATGGCGCGCGCCTTTGCGCTTGCGGCGCAGGCGGGCCAGCTGGCCGCTCGCTCCGGCCCGATGCCGGCGCGCGACATGGCAGCGCCCTCGACACCTCTGATCGGGAAGGCATGGTTATGACGACGACCGCTCTGCCACGTTTTTATCCGGTGCTCGACAGCGCCGACTGGGTTGCGCGCGCGCTCAACGCCGGCGCGCGCCTGATACAGCTGCGCATCAAGGAGCGCGCCGAGACCGCCTTGCGCGATGAAATCTCGCGCTCGCTGGCGCTGGCGCGCAAGCATGGCGCGGCGCTGGTGATCAATGATCACTGGCGTATTGCCATCGATCAGGGCGCCGACTGGCTGCACCTGGGGCAGGAAGACCTCGACAGCGCCGATCTCGAGGCGATCCGCCGCGCCGGGCTGCGCCTGGGGATCTCAACCCATGATCACCATGAACTCGATCGCGCGCTGACGCTCGAGCCGGACTACGTGGCCCTGGGTCCGGTCTATCCAACGATCCTCAAGCAGATGCCATGGCATGAACAGGGGCTCAGCCGCGTGAGCGAGTGGAAGCGCCTGATCGGTGACCTGCCGTTGTGCGCCATCGGCGGGCTGTCGGTCGAGCGGGCGCCGGGCGTGTTCGACGCCGGGGCCGATGTGCTGGCGGCCGTCACCGATATCACGCGTCACGCCGATCCAGATGCGCGCATGCGCGCGTGGGTGGAGGCCTGCCAATGAGCCGTTATGCGCGACAGATGATTCTGCCGCAGGTGGGCCCAGGAGGGCAAAAGCGCCTGCGCGAAGCGCGTGTTCTGGTGGTCGGCGCGGGCGGGCTGGCGGTGCCGGTTTTGCAGTATCTGGCGGGCGCTGGCGTGGGCCGCCTGACCCTGGTGGATGGCGACCACGTGGCGGCAGACAACCTGCATCGCCAGCCGCTTTATCGCATGGCCGATGTCGGCGCGCCCAAGGCACGGGCGGCCGCGGGCGCGTTGCGGGCGTTGAACCCCGAGGTCGATATCCATGCGATAGTGACCTGGCTGGATCCCGATACCGCGCCGGCGCTGATCGAGGCGGCCGACCTGGTGCTCGACTGCGCCGACACCTTTGCTGCCAGCCTCACCTTGTCGGATGCCTGCCATGCGGCGGGCAAGCCGCTCATTACCGCCTCGGCGCTGGCGCTGGAGGGCTACGTGGCCGGCGTCTGCGGTGGTGCGCCTTCGCTGCGCGCGATCTTTCCCGATCTTCCGGAGGCGGCTCCCAGCTGCTCCAGCGCCGGCATCCTCGGCCCGGTCGTTGCGATGATGGGGACGTTGCAGGCGCAAATGGCCCTTTCGGTGCTGCTGGGCCTGTCGCCTTCGCCGCTGGGGCAGATGATGACCTTCCACGCCCAGCGCTGGCGCATGGTTGATTTCCGCTTTGACGATGCGCCCGAGCCGGTTGCGCCTGTGCCTTTCATCGCCGCCTCTGCCATCGGTGCCGGTGACATGGTGATCGACGTGCGCAGCGAAGCGGCCGCGCCGTTTCGCCCCGGTGCGCTGCATGTTCCGACCGAGGCCGTTGCCGACCTCGACGTTGCGCCCGACACGCAGCGGGTTGTGCTGGCCTGCCGAACGGGCCTGCGCGCGCATCATTGTGCCGTGGCGCTGCGCGCCCGCTGGCGCGGCGACATTGCCCTGCTCAGCGTGCCGGAAGCACAGGGCGCACCCCGATAACGCAGCCTCGCCAGGCTCGAGGCGCCGTTCGCGGCGTGGTCTGCTGCATGCTGCGTCACCGGGCAGCAAGCGCCGGGTAAAGCCAACGTCCACACTCAGCAACTGCCCGCTTGGTATCCTCCCGTATATGCCACCGACAGCTTCCGCGCGTTTTCAGCACAGCTTTGCCCGATTGCCCGAGCAGCTCTTCGTGCGGGTCCGGCCCGAGCCGGTCGCTGCCCCCGAGCTGGTTGCCCTGAACCGACCGCTGGCCGAGATCCTCGGCTTCGACCCCGACTGGCTGTCCGGCCCCGACGGCGTGGCCATGCTCTCGGGCCGCCAGCTGCCCGACACCGCCGAGCCGCTGGCCATGGCCTATGCCGGGCATCAGTTCGGCAACTGGGTGCCGCAGCTCGGGGACGGCCGCGCGCTGCTGCTCGGAGAACTCATCGATCGCGACGGCCAACGACGGGATGTGCAGCTGAAGGGCTCGGGACCCACGCCGTTTTCGCGCGCCGGCGACGGCCGCTCCTCGATCGGCCCGGTGGTGCGGGAATACCTCGGCAGCGAGGCCATGCATGCTCTGGGCATACCCACGACGCGGGCGCTGGCTGCCGTTGCCACCGGTGAGACGGTGCGGCGCAACCGGCCCGAGCCGGGCGGTATTCTGTGCCGCGTGGCCGCCAGCCACGTGCGCGTGGGCACCTTCGAGTTTCTCCACCGGCAGGGGCACTCGGATGCGGTGCGAATTCTGGCCGATTACATGATTGAACGGCACTGGCCCGAGCTGGCCGGATCCGACGCTCGATACAGTGAGTGGCTCGCCCGCGTCGTCGACGCCCAGGCCGATCTGGTCACCTCCTGGATGCTGGTCGGCTTCGTGCACGGGGTGATGAATACCGACAACTGCTCCATCGTCGGCGAGACCATCGACTATGGGCCGTTCGGTTTCGTCGACGCCTTCGACCCCGCCACGGTCTACAGCTTTATCGACCGGGGCGGGCGCTACGCCTTCAACCAGCAGCCCGGCATTGCCCAGTGGAATCTGGCCCGTCTGGCCGAGTGCCTGTTGCCGCTGCTTGCCGATGAGTCGAGCGCGGCGCTGGAGAGGGCCAATACGCTGCTGGGCCGATTTCCGGCGCGCTTCGAGCGTCGTTTTCACGACGGCCTCGCAGCCAAGCTGGGCCTGGCCGAGCGCCGCGACGGCGACGTGGAGCTGGCCGAGTCGCTGCTTGATCGCATGGCCGCCAACCGTGCCGACATGACGCTGACCTTCCGCCGCCTCAGTGAGGTCTCGGCAACGGACAGTCGCCACGACGGCCCGGTGCGCGAGTGTTTCGACCAGCCGGAGGCGTTTGACCAGTGGGCCGGGCAGTGGCGCGCCCGGCTGGCGTCCGAAACACGCGATGCGGCCGCCAGGCGCGCCGCGATGAAGGCCGTCAATCCCGCCTTTGTGCTGCGCAACCACCTGGCCCAGGCGGCGGTTGACGCCGCCATTGACCGGCTCGATTTCGAGCCCATGCACAGACTGCGCCGGGTTCTGTCCAGACCCTGGGATGACCAGCCCGGCAATGAAGACCTGGCCCGCCCCCCGGAGCCGTCGGAGCGCGTACTGACGACGTTCTGCGGAACCTGAGGCGGGCGCAAACCAGCACACCTGTGAGGATCTGTTACTGATGTCCAAATTGTTTCCCGCTGTTGACCCCGACGGGCTTCTGGAATACTCCGTGGTATTCAACGATCGCTCGTTGAATCACATGTCCGAAATATTCCAGCAAGTGATGCGGGATATCTCCGCGGCGCTGCGCCGGGTGTATAACGCCGAGGCCGCGGTGGTTGTGCCCGGCGGCGGCAGTTTTGGCATGGAGGCCGTGGCGCGCCAGTTTGCCCATGATGCGCATTGCCTTGTGATTCGCAACGGCTGGTTCAGCTATCGCTGGACGCAGATACTTGAAGCCGGTCGGATCACCGACAGCATGACCGTGCTGCAGGCAAAGCCGGTGGATGACGCCGACCAGACCGCCTATGCACCGGTGCCGGCCAAAGAGGTTGCAGCGCGCATCCGGGCCGAAAAGCCAGCGGTTGTCTTCGCTCCCCACGTCGAGACCGCGGCCGGAATCGTTTTGCCCGATGACTATCTGAAAACCATCGGCGATGCCGTCCAGGACGTCAACGGCTTGTTCGTTCTCGACTGCGTGGCCTCCGGTGCCCTGTGGGTTGATACCGTAGCCTGTGGCGTGGACGTTTTGATCAACGCACCGCAAAAGGGCTGGAGCGCCTCACCCTGCGCCGCCCTGATTACCTTGAGCGCCCGCGCCGTTGCGCGCATGGAAGAAACCACCAGCAGCAGCTTTGTGGCCGATCTGCGCCAATGGGCTCAGATCATGCAGGCCTATGAGTCGGGCGGCCACGCTTACCACGCCACCATGCCAACCGATGCCCTGGTCGTTCTTCGCGACGCCATGAGCGAGGCGCTCGAAACCGGCCTCGACCTGCTGCGCCAGCGGCAGGAAGAGCTTGGCAGCCGAGTGCGCGAGCTGTTCTACAGCGCCGGTTTCAAGAGTGTCGCTGCTCCGGGCTTTGAATCGTCGAGCGTCGTGGTTCTGCATACCGACGACATCAATATCCACAACACCAGCCTGTTCCGCGAGCAGGGCTTGCAGATCGCAGCGGGGGTGCCGATGAGGTGTGGCGAGCCGGATGATTTCCTCACCTTTCGTCTGGGCCTGTTCGGTCTGGAGAAGCTCACCAATGTGGATCGGACCGTGAAGCATCTGGCAGTGGCTCTGGAAGCGATCCGGAGCTGAGGGCGCGGTACAAGCCCGTCCCGCGCAATCACTGCCCGTCGGCTTTTTCCTGTATCATGGGCGCGAAATGAAATACCCATAATCGCACCCATATGGCCATGAGTTGCTGGATGATGGTCAGGAATCCGCAGCCTGCGGATGTGCGGGCGGTTCGCCCGTGGGTGGATTTTGAACTCGAGCCAGCGCAATGAGGACCCATGATGCTGCGTACACTACTCGCCGTTTCGGCACTCTTGATATCGTCTTTTGCATTGTCTTCAGCAGGGCAGGGCAGTGCCCGGGTTTCGGCCCAGCCCAGCGCTGCCGGACATGACGCGCTGGTAGCGCTTTATGCCGAGTTTCGGGGCTTTGTGCCGCCACACGTCGTCGAGGGGGTTCCCGACTATTCCCGGCGCGCCATGGAGCAGCAGCACCGCGAGCTCGAGAGCTATATGGACCGGCTGCGGGCGATTGATGACAGTGACTGGCCCATCGAGCAGCGCGTTGACTACATGCTGGTTCTGGCCGAAATGCGCGGCCTGGATTTTCAGCACCGCGTCATCAGGCCGTGGGCGCGCGATCCGGCCTTCTACAGCACTACCGACCTGGGTTTTGGGCCCAAGATGCACGGCGCCATTCACCTGCCTGAGCTGCCTATCGCCAAAGAACAGGACGTAGAGGCGTTGGTGTCGCAGCTTGAGGCGGTGCCAGAGGCCTTGCGGCAGGCGCGCAACAATCTGGTGGAAGCACGCGGCGACCTTGCGCGTCTGGCCATTGCGCAAAAGAAAGTGGAAATCAATGTCTATGGCCAGTTCGCCACGGACGCTGAAGACCATCACCCTTCACTTGTTCGGCCGGCGAAGGAAGCACAGGCCGCGGCCCGGCAATTCAAGGCATGGCTGGAAGAGATAGAAGACACCCTTCCGGATCATGGCGGTGTGGGTCGCGAAAACTATGACTGGTATCTGAAGAATGTCTTGCTGTTTCCCTATGATGTCAACGCCATAGAAATCATCAGCGAGCGGGAATATCAGCGGCAGCTTGCCTTTCTCAAAATCGAGGAACACCGCAATCGCGATATCCCGATGATCGAGCCCGTGACGACCCGCAGCGCTTTTGATGCCAAACGCAAGCAAGAAGATGAAGACCTTCTCGCCTTTCTGAAAGACGGCGATTGGATGACGATACCAGCATGGCTCGAGCACGATCCCGATGAGGGTCCGTATGTGTTTCCTGCGGACCGTGACCCTTCGAAACCTGGGCTTTTCGATCCGCCTCTCGATCTGCACTTTTTCTTTCAGGCCGAGTTTCGCGATGGGCGTCCCTTGCGGGCACACAACCTGCCCGGACACGCCTTTGACCGCTTGCAGTATCAACGGGACGATCGGCCCATCCGGGGAGAGCCACGCCTGTTCTTCATCAATGGGATTCGGTCTGAGGGTTGGGCGTTCTACCTTGAAGAGCTGATTCTTCAAGGCGGAATGCTGGCAGATCGCCCGAAAACCCGGGAAATCGACTATATCCTTGGCGCCAAACGCGCAGCGCGCGTTCGCCCGGAAGTGAAAATGCAGTCCAATGAATGGACCTGGGCCGAAGCCAATCGATCCCTCATCGAACGCACGCCCAAATGGATGGATCCCGGCGATGCGGTGGCCGAGTTCGACATCGAGCTCTATCTGCGCCAGCCCGGTTATGGCGTTGGCTATTACATGGGCAAGGTGGAGCTGGAAAGCCTGCTGGCGGAGCGGGCCATGGATCTGGGCGATGACTTCGACATGAAGACATTCCATGACCGGTTTCGCGCAGCCGGGTTCATCCCGATATCGCTGATCCGCTGGATCATGACCGGGCGAGACGATCAGATCAAAGAGATGCGGGGGTCGTTCTGACGCGGGTCCGGTGGTGTTGCAGCGCATGGTATTCAACCTGGTAGCGCGCAACCAGGACGACCACGTCAAGAGCATTGCCTTCTTGATGGACAAGCGCGGGGACTTCGGGCTGGAAGACCTTCGCGCATGTGCCCGAAACGCATCGATGAAACGGGGACGGGCCGAGGCGATTCTGGCCGGAGTCAACGCCGCAGTAGCCGACTGGCGAGGGTTCGTGCGGCAGTCCGCCAACTGACCGGCCGCCGCGCTCGATCGTCGGCGTCCTCCGTCAAGCCGACACCAGGAGGGTGTGCCTCAGGATTGATCCGGCGGCGCTGCACAGGCTGCCATTACCGCCTGAATCTGGGCTTTCATGGAGGGCCGGTCGGGCAGAAACTGGTGTTCGGTAATGGCGGTGCCAACCGTGAAAGCGTCGACGCCGGCGCGGGCGAGCTTGTGGATCATGGCCGGGGTGGAGACGTTGCCGGCGACGATGAGGCGCCCGCGCGGCTGTTGGTCGGTTTCTTCCAGGGCTTGACGAGCGGCGTCTACCAGTGTTTCGGGGCGCGCCGCGACGGCCCGATGGGCCAGCAGGGTGACACCGGAACAGCCGGCGGCCATGGCCCGGCGGCAATCTCTGGCTACGTCTTCGGGGCTGGCGTGCAGGCGGGCCGGATGGCCTTCGGGGCGACCGGCATTGGGATAGTATTCTATGCCCGAGCCGCGCAGCCGGGCCAGCGTGGGAGCCACATCAACGCCGCCGAGCAGGCAGTCGACGCCCATTTCCACGGCCATGGCAGCCGTGCGCCGGGCGGCGCCAGGGCGGGTGTCGACCATTTCCAGGCAGCTTTTTGCGCCCAGCGCCCGAGTGCGGCGATGGTACTCTTCCAGCCGGGCACGGCTGACGCCGACATCCTTGAAGCCGATATGCCGTACGCCCAACGGTACGGCGGCCTCGATGAGTTCGAGCCCGTGGTCCACCGTGCGGTCGTGGCGGGTAAGCATGAAAATGAAGTCCATCGGAAAGGTCGGGCCCGTGCGCGCGTAACACTACATCATAGCGCTACTGGGCTGCCTTTATTAACCGAACGGCATCTGCCGGGCCAGAAATACGATCGGAGCAGAATCCTCGATGTTTCCAATGCGCAAGCGACAACGGGCCCGCCCGGCGTACGGCTCGGGCGAGGGCTCGCCATGAGCGTGCCCAACGAACTGTTGTGTTATTGCCGCCCGGGGTTCGAGCCTGACCTGGCCGCAGAGCTCCACGACAAGGCCGGGCGGCAAGGCTTTGAGGGCGAGGCGCGGGCGCAGCCGCACAGCGGCTGCGTGCGCTACGTGTTGCCGCCAGGTGAGGCCGCCAACACCCTGCACCGCAGCCTGCCGCTGGCGGCGCTGGTGTTCGCTCGCCAAAGCCTGGTAGCGTTGCCGCCGCTGTCGCTGGACCGCAATGACCGTCTGTCGCCGATCGTGGCGCAGGTGACCGCAAGCGGCTGGAACTTCGAAACGCTGTGGCAGGAGACGCCGGACACCAACGCGGCCAAGGCGCTGTCGCCGCTGATCAAGGCGCTCAAACGCCCGCTGGAATCGAGCTTGAAGAAACGCGGCGCCCTGCGACGCAAGGCGGGAGCGCGACGGCTGCATCTGTGGTGGAGCGATGGCGATCGGGTGCAGCTGGGAATGAGTTTTCCCGGCAATCGCAGCGACGAGCCCGGCGGCATTCGGCGCCTGCGTTTTCCGCGGGCGGCGCCGAGTCGGTCAGCGCTGAAACTGGAAGAGGCCTGGCATGAGTTCATTCCCCGTGATCAATGGCCGACGCGACTGGCCGAGGGGATGCAGGCAGCCGACCTGGGTGCGGCCCCCGGTGGCTGGACCTGGCAGTTGGTCAACCGGGGGATGCAGGTTCATGCCATTGACAACGGCCCCATGAACCCGGAGCTGATGGCCAGCGGGATGGTCACGCACCTGCGCAAGGACGGCTTTACATGGATCCCGCCCAGGAGGCTCGACTGGCTGGTTTGCGATATTGTCGACAAACCATCGCGGGTGATCGACATGATGACGCGCTGGCTGGCCAGACGCTGGTGCCGCGAAGCGATCTTCAACCTGAAGCTGCCCATGAAGCGCCGCTGGCTGGCGGTCCGCGATGGATTGGTCAGGCTGCAGGCCACACTGGGGCAAGCGGGCGTGCGCGCAGACATTGCCTGCCGTCACCTCTATCATGATCGTGAAGAAGTGACGGTGCACGTGCGTTTGCTGGATTGACCCTGGCCAGAGGCACCATGGATCAAGAACCAGCGTTACGCTGGCAGCAAAAGATGGCTTTGTGCAGGCCGCGTCTGATGCTTGACGCCCGATGTCGGCGAGCACGTGGTTTGTGTTTCCGGCCAGCCGCCCCGACGATTGATTACAGGCCGCTAGAATGAATCGCAGTCGCGACCCGGGCGGCACGACACCGATTGGCAACGCGGCACGAATGCAGACTTTGACTGGATTGCCGCCAAGTCAACATCAGATGGAAAGACCACCAAGGAGGTTTACCATGGCATTTGCCCTTTCAAACATGCGCGTTAGCAGCAAGTCCTTCGAGGACGGCGGCGCCATTCCAAGCCGCCACACCGGCGAGGGCGAGGATGTTTCGCCGGCGCTGGCATGGCAAGACGCCCCGGAAGGCACCAAGGGCTTCGCCGTGATCTGCCACGACCCGGACGCGCCCCTGGTGCAGAACGGCAGCTATGGCTTCGTTCACTGGGTGCTCTACAACCTGCCGGCGTCGACCACCTCGCTGGACGAAAACAGCTCGGAGGGAACCGCCGGGGTCAACGATCTGGAAAAGTCGGGCTACGGTGGCCCGATGCCGCCGGAAGGTCACGGTGTGCACCGCTATTATTTCTGGGTGCTGGCGCTGGACAAGGCCACCGATCTGCCTGCCGGGCTCTCGATGGCCGAGCTGCTCGAGCACGTCGAGCCGCATCTGCTCGGCATGAACCGCCTGGTGGGAACCTACCGGCGCGGTTGATATCGGGCCTGTTTCATTCCGGGATGCAGTCACCACGGCGTGACTGCCATGGCCCGCGCCCATGACTCGGCCCGCAAAGCTCACGGTCTATTATGACGAGCGCTGTCCGGTCTGCCGCCGCGACCGCGCGCGCTACGAGCGCTGGGCGGGCAAGGCCGGCGAGGCGGTGAGCTGGCTTGATGCGACGCGCTACGCCGAGACCCTGCGCGAGAAGGGAATCGATCCGGCGGCGGCACTGCTGTCGCTGCACGTCGAAGAGGCCGAGACAGGGCGTATCGTCGACGGCATCGAGGCCTATGTGCTGCTGATGCGCCGCGTGCCACGGCTGCGGCCGCTGGCCTGGCTGATCAATCTGCCGGGTCTGAAAGGCGTGCTGCGCCGGCTCTACGATCGCTGGGTGCGGCGCCGGCTGGCGCGTGACGGGCGGCTGCCCCAGTAAGCCTGCCCTGGGCCCATCCGGGCCGCAGGGGGCGGCAGTGCACATGCTCTGACTTCAATCTCGTTTCGTGGCGTAGCGCCGCGCTCATTTGCGTTAGTGTGGCCATCATCCCGTAGCAGAGGCTACGTTCATTTCCCTGTAGCAGAAGCTACGTTCATTTCGAGGAGTCGATCATCCATGAGACCTGATACCACGCTTCGCCTGCTGGCGCAGTTCTTGCCCGCCGCTGCATTGACACTGCTGCTCGGTGCCGCCTCGCACGCCGTCGCGCAGAAAAACACGCCGTTGCAATTCGACGACCCGGCGCTGGAGCGCGCGGTGCGTGGTCAGGTGGTCGACAAGGACGAAAACGAGCCGCTGTATGCCGCGGACGTGGCCGCGATCGAGCGGCTGACCGCCGAGTGGCCCGAGGAAGAAGACCGCATCACATCACTTGGCGGTATCGAGGCGCTGAAGAATCTCACCTATCTGAACCTGCGCGATCACGACGTGGAGAATCTGGAGCCGCTGGCAGGTCTTGCCAATCTGGAGATGCTCTTGCTTCGCCGAAACCGTATAACCAGCGTTGCGCCACTGTCGGAGCTGAAGCGGCTGGAGCGCCTGGATGTGGCCAAGAACCAGGTTGCCAACGCCGCAGGCCTGGCCGATCTGGGCGCACTGCGATTCGTGAATCTGAGCGAAAACCGGCTGCAGGATGTCTCCGGCCTGGCGGGTGCAGATCAGATCGAGATGCTTCAGCTGCACGAGAACGCCCTTGCTGACTTGCGCCCGCTGGCTGAGCTGCCGAGCCTGGCGCGCTTGTCCGTGTACGGCAATCCGGCACTGGACACCTGTGCAGGTGCATCTGCCCGGCAGGTGATCGATGGACTCAAGGCTGAGGGAGTGAATGTGGCCTACGAAGAGCGCGGCGAGGGCGGTGCCGCCTGCGCCGAATACGCTTCAGCCGAGCCGGTGAGAATTACCATGGCCACGGCCGATGAGGAAGAGACGATGGTGGTCGACGATGGCCGCCTGGCGCGCCTGAACCCGGACGGTACGCGGGTGGTGGTCTCATGCGTTGGCAGCGCGAAGCCGGTGCATCTCATCAATGCCGAGCGCGGCGTCTACTGGTACGGGCCGATGCGGGAGTTTGCGCGGCAGCTGTCCAACTTCATCGCCGTTCAACTTCTGCCGGATGACCCCCAGGTGCGTTACGCCGTCGACGTGCGGGTTGACGAGGCAGGCGAGGAAGAGATGGCCGGGTACACCGCGCGGCATTACCGAGTCCAGTGGCGGCCGCACGAGAAAGAGGGCGGCGCCGACGCGGAGTGGGCCCTGATGCAGGAGCTGTGGGTCGCGCCCGAGCTGGGCGCGGAGCTGAAGGATACCGGTTGCTTCGAAGCGGCAACGTTTCTCCAGACACAGCAGCTGATGCAGGGCAGCTTCTCGTCGCAGCGCTTTTACGGCCTGTCGAGCAATCGCGACTACAGCAGCGCGGCGACCGGCGGATTTCCGGTGCGCGCCCTCATGCACGCGCCGGCCTCCGACGAAGTGATCACCACGCGGGTCACCGCCGTGGAAGATCAGGCTCCGGCCGCCGAGCTGTTCGCGCTGCCCGAAGGGCTCGAGCGCGCCAACGGCATCAGCGAGGTGTTCTGAAGCGCCGTCCGGGCGGGCGGCGCGGCATCGATCCGGGGCCAGCCACATCGGTTGGCGCCGGCTTCGGCACCGACAACGTGCCCGTCCGGGCGGGTTAAAGTAACCGACCGTGAGTTCACTTTCCCCAGCAACATCTGTCTGGCGGGCCGCCGGAATGCCCGCACTGCTCATAGTAACCGCGGCCGGGTTCACCGGCTTCTCCGCGCTGCTGCCGATTGCGCCGCTGTGGGCGGTCAGCGGCGGTGCTGACGAAGCCGGTTCGGGTCTGGTCAACGGCATCCTGATGCTGACGACGATCCTGACGCAGCCGTTCGTGCCCGCTTTGCTGCGCCACTTCGGCACGGGCCGGGTGCTTGCCGTCGGGCTGCTCTTTCTCAACGGCCCGGCATTGCTGCATCTGGTATCCGATGCGCTGCCGTGGATTCTGGTGCTTTCAGCGCTGCGCGGAATCGGCTTCGGCATTATCACCGTTACCGGTTCGGCGGCGGTCGCCCGGCTGGTGCCGCCTGAACGGCACGGGGCGGCGATCGGTGCCTATGGCGCTGCCGTCGCCGGGCCCCAGCTGCTGCTGTTGCCGGCCGGGCCGTGGCTTGCTGAAAACGTCGGTTTCTGGCTGGTGTTCGCCGTCGGTACCGTGCCGGTGCTGGCCGTCGGAGCAGCGGCCCGGCTGGGGCAGGTGCTGCGGGAGCAGGAACAAGGTCAGGAACAAGAAGAAGAGCAAAAACAAGAGCAAGAACAGGAACAGGAACAGCGGCAGGTCGCCAGCACCGGGACTGTCCTGTCCGACACCGTGGATCCGCTCCGGAAGGCCAGCACGCTCCGCGCAGGGCGGTTGCAATACCTCGTCCGTGCTCTGGTACCACCGATGGTCATTCTCATCGGGGTGACGCTGGCGGGCGGTGCCTTGATCACCTTTGCTCCGCAGATGAGCTCGGTTCCGGCCGCAACCACGGCCGGGCTGGCGCTGTTGACCGCAGCCGCAGCGCTGAGCCGCTGGCGCCTGGGGGCGCTCGCTGACCGCTACGGCGCGCGAGTGTTCGTGTGGCCGCTGGTCCTGTTGAGCGGTCTGGGGCTGGTGCTCGCGTCGGTGGCAGTCAGCGACCCGGCTGCTACCCGTGTGGTGCTGCTCCTGATCGCCATGACCCTCGTCGGGATAGCCTACGGCGGGCTGCAGAATCTGACGCTGCTGCTGTCGCTTTCGGCCGTGCGTCCCCGGGAATACAGCACTGCAAGCGCGGTCTGGAACATCGGTTTCGACTCCGGCACCGGAATCGGCTCCGTTCTCGTGGGAACGCTCGCCGCCGGGCTGTCTTTCTCTACCGCCTTGCTGGTGGCGTCCGGGGCATCGCTGCTGACGCTCCCGGTGGCGCTGCTGCAGCGGCGAGCTGCGGTCTCTGCGCGCGCTTGCTGACGACAGCGCAGCAACAGCCTGTTTTTCTACCGCTCTTCCCCCCCGGTGATACCTGGCGCTGCAGTTGTTGGCGAGGCCAGGGCAGACCATGATCCGCAACTTCTCTCGGGGTTGGGCCAGCCGTCGCCCGATTTGACAAACACCAAGGCACCCTGCCACAGTAGAGTGCCCTGCTGAGAGGCTGGAAACCTTTTCAAAAACAAGGGGTTTCAAGCGGTTTCGGCGGAGGTCGCCCCCAGAGAGCTGCAGGCTCCGAAGCAGATGAGTGACTGGCTCCTGGCCGGCATCATTGCGCCGTCCGTCGACGAACTGCGGGCGGGGATCCCCTGTCTCCAATGATCTGGCAATTGCTACCGGTCGACACATTGACCTGCAAGCCAGAGCCGCTCAGCAGCGCCCGCGCCAAGAAACTTCAGACTTCACAAGGAGAGTTTTTTTGTCAATTCCTACGGAACCGATCGGCAGCGTGCCGAGAATGGACAAGCGCAGCCAGGGCATCAAGGATCACGAAACCGGCAAGATCTCGGCAGAAGAGCTGGATGCGCTCTACGATGAGGCAACTCGCGAGACCATCCTGCGCTTCGAAGAAACGGGATCTCCGGTGATAGCAGACGGTGAACAGAAAAAGCCCAGCTTTCTCACCTATCCCGCTCATGGGCTCCCCAACTTTGCAGCAGACGGCATGAAGGTCCCGTTTGCCGATGGGCATGAACGGCAGTGGCCACGATTGACCGAAGGCCCGTTCCGCTACGCAATAACGGCCGACCAGTACCTGGAAGCCGCGCAGAAATATGCCTCCCGTCCTCTCAAGCAGGCTGTTATTTCGGCATCGGCCCTGAGTCTTTTCTATCCGGAAAAGGAGATTCCGGGATACTCCCGCGATGAATATATCGAGGACATATTGCAGGGCCACGAGGCGGAAGTTCGTCGCTGCCTCGAGTTGGGTGCCCACAACGTCCAGATCGACTTTACCGAAGGTCGGTTGACGATGAAGCTCGATCCCTCGGGGCAGCTGCTTGACGAACTTGTCGAGGTGAATAACCGCGGGCTGGAACGTTTTACTGCCGAGGAGCGCCAGCGCATCGGGATTCATACCTGCCCGGGGAGTGATCTGGACTCTACCCACAGCGCGGATGTCGATTACGCTGAAGTGCTGCCCAAGCTGTTCCAGATAAAGACTGGAAGGTTCTATATCCAGCTGGCGAGCGAGCCTGATCGGCCGCGCGTTCTGCAGATCATCAAGGAGCATTCGCATCCTGAACAGATGATTTTTGTCGGCGTCATCGACCCGATCGACCCACGCGTGGAAACAGCGGAGGAAGTGAGGGATCGAGTCCTGGAGGCTGCGAAATACATTCCGCTGGAACGCCTGGGTACTACCGACGACTGCGGGTTTTCACCATTCGGCGACGATATGGGAACCGCCCGGCAGTTGGCCTTTGACAAGATCCGCGCCCGTCTGGAAGGGACCAGGCTGGCCGCGCAAGCCCTCGGGGTTTGATCGAAGCCGGATTGTTCCTCGAGTGAGCGTGAGCGTGTGGCGCGCGGGCTGATAGCGCCGGCCCACACCTCATGAACATCAGCACCCCGGCCCAGCCGCGGGCGCCGATGTTCTGCAGGTCTCGGCAGCGCCGACACCCGGTTGAGCCGCGGCAACGCCTGCGGGCAGACCCAGCGACAGATCGTGAGCCGGGGCCATACCGATCACCGTCAGCTCGCTACCATGGCTGATTCCACGGATGCCACGGATGATAGCTTCCGCGCTATCAGCACGACGGTGACCGGCGCGTGGTGCTCCAGCGTCAACCTGAACTTTCCCTGATGACGGTGCTCCCGCGTCTGGCTTTCAGAACGTCCATGACTCCGCTGGTTGGCGGGTCTTCTTCACGGGTCGGCAGTGCGCAGATGGCTTTGGGGATCTTGCCGACTCTGGATTTCGGGGGAGAGGATGTCTATTCTGTTTGTGCTGCGTTTCAGGTGCTTGAAGGTGGACAAACAGCGGGAGGTATTCTTGTGCGATACGCAATTCGATTGATCGAAATGTCTTTATTGGCAGCGTTTCTGGTCGTTGCCGGTCTGTCATCGTCGCAAGCAGCGGATGATGAAAACGGCCAGGGCTGGATGCCCTTCAAGGAGTCGAACGGGCATATAGCCTTCGATGTCAGGGTCAACGGCCAGGCGGCCAGCGCGATTTTCGACACGGGTGCGGATGCTTCGGTGATTTCAGAGGGGCTGGCCCGGCGCGCCGAAATCAACCTCAATCGGGGTGACTCCATCCGCTTGGTTGGCATTCACGGTCAGGGGACCATCCCCACCTCGCGGCGATTCACGCTCGAGATGGCGGGGCAGGAGGTCGAGCTCGATCGCGTGCCGGTGGCGCCGGCGCCGGGCTTTGACGTCGTCTTCGGTCGCCCGATGGCCGAATCATCCGTGGTCCAGATCGACTATCCAAATCAGAGAATCCGTTTCATCAGACGCGATGCTGTTGAATTCGAGGGCAATGTTGAGCTGAGAAACACGCGCCGGGGAGCGCCGATGGTCCGCGCGCGCATTCTCGATGCCGATCTGTGGATGCTGCTCGATACCGGCAATGCCGGTCCCACCGTTCTCAAACGCAAGGTGGTCCGCCATCGCGACCTCGAGCAGTTCGAAGTTCAGGGCGTGACCGGCAACGCCACCGGCGCATTCACCACCGCGGAACTCCATCTGCTCCAGATTCCCGGCTTCAAGCTGGGGCCTTATGAGTTCGATTCACTGCTGGCAAGCTACAACGCCGAGTCGAACGATGGTTTTGACGGTCAGGAAAGCCGCACCGGCAGCCGGCTCAACTCCGACCGCTCGCCCTACGATGGCATCCTCGGCTACGAAGTGCTGCGCAATTTCATGGTCACGATGGACCTGAAAGACAAGCAGGTCCAGATCCGGGTGGCCGATTAGCCGGGTCAAACCTGCTGCGGATCCTGGTCACTTCGTGCCATCAGCCTCCGTCCAGCGCTTGAGCCAGTCGTTGACCGTGTTGTGCCACTGCACGCTGTTGTGCGGTTTGGCGACCCAGTGGTTTTCGTCGGGAAAGCGCAGAAACTGACTGGGAATGCCCTGGCGCTGCAGCGCGGTAAAGGTGGCCAGGCCCTCTGACAGCGGAATGCGATAGTCGTGGTCCGAGTGGATGACCAGCATCGGCACCTTCCAGTCTTCGACGTGGTTGATGGGGTTGAATCTCTCGTAGGCGGCGGGCCTTTCGTATTGCGGGCCGCCGTGTTCGTGCTCCATGAACCACAGCTCTTCGGTGGCGTAGTACATGTTGCGCGTGTCGAAGATGCCGTTGTGGTTGATCAAACAGCGCCACGGCTCGTTCCACTGGCTGGCGATCCAGTTGACCATGTAGCCGCCGTAGCTGGCGCCCAGGGCGCAGGCTCGGTCTGCATCCAGAAACGCATACTTCTCCAGCGCTGCGTTCCAGCCCTTCTGCAGGTCTTCCAGCGGACGGTCGCCCCAGTGCCGGCTGATGGAGTTGGTGAACGCCTGGCCATAGCCGGTCGAACCGTGGAAGTTGATGCCCACCACGGCGAATCCCTGGCCGGCGTAGGTCTGCGGGTTCCAGCGGTAGTGGAAGTCGTTGGTCAGGGCCCCCTGTGGCCCGCCGTGGATTATGAAAGCCACCGGGTATTGCTTGCCTTCCTGATAGCCAACCGGCTTGACCACGAAGCCCTGCACCGGCTCGTCGTTCCAGCCCTCGAACCAGAACCAGTCGGCGTTGCCGAACTCGATATCCGCCAGAGCTTCCCGGTTGAAATGGGTCAGCTGCTCGGGCTCGTTCTCACCCAGCAGGTACAGGTCGGTGGGATGCTGCAGATCCTGGTGGCCGGCGACGATCTGTCCGCCGGCGGCGTCAAAGCCCGCCACCTTGCCGTCGCCAAGCAGCATCTCGACCTCGCCGCTGGCGGTATCGATGGCAAACAGGGGGTGGTTGCCCTCGTCGTTGGCGCTGGTGTAGAGCGTCTGGCCGTTCGCGGAGATGCGCATCGGCCCGGCCGAGCGGTCCCAGTCGGGGGCGACTTCGCGGGTCTTGCCGCTGTCGAGGTCCAGCGCCATGATGGCAAATCGGTCGGCTTCGAAGCCGGGCACCGACATGGCCAGGTAATACAGGGTTTCGCCGTCGGGCGAGGGCAGGGGAAAGCCGTCCCAGGCGTGGTTGTCGCCGGTCAGGTTATGGGCATCGGAAGCACCGTCCAGTGCCAGGCGGTAGATGTCGAAGTCGGTCGACCACGGCTCTTCGGGGCCGGCCAGCCTGACGTTGAAATAGATGCTGTCGCCGTCGGGCGCAAAGGCAAACTCCGCGCGGCTGCCGAACGGCTTCGACGGTATGTCGCCGTCCAGCTCGGGGGTGAGCCAGCGCGGCTGTCCGAGCGTGCCGTCGTCGTTGAAGTCGGCGATGAACAGCTGCGCCCGCCGTCCGTCGCTCCACTGGCTCCAGTGGCGCACGAACATCTTCTCGTAGAGCATGCCGGTGGCCGGGTCGTTCTCGCGCTGCTTGAGTCGATCGCGAGTGCAGGCCAGGGCGTTGTCGCGCTCGCAGTCCATGAACACGTCGATGGACAGCAGCGCCCGCTCGCCGTCCGGCGACAGCCTGAAGCTGTTGATATCGAGCGGCAGGCCGCTGACCGCGCTGGCGTTATTGCCATCGGATGGTATATGCCAGAGCTGATTGACGCCGTCATCGCCAGCGAGAAAATAGATCCCGGAGCCGTCCGGGCTCCACTGCGGATCGGCCGCGCCGATGTCTTCGCCGACGCGCTTCGAAGGCGACCCTGCCGTCAGCGAAGTCGTCCACAGCGAGGTTTCTGCCTTGTTGGCTTCGTAATCGGTCGAGCGGACGGTAAAGGCGGCCCGTTCGCCGTCTGGTGAAAGCGCCGGGGCGCCGACCCGATCCAGATTCACCAGATCGTTGGCGTCAAACGGCTTAGGCGCCGCCCAGAGAGCCCCGCTGAGGGCTGCGGCGGCAAACATGCCGGCAAAGGGGCCTGCAATTCTCATCATTCATTCTCGCTTCGTGACACAATTACGCATGATGCACAGTGCCTGCGCCAAGGGCAAGCAGCCACCGCCTTTCTGAAGTGAGCACCAGGTGATGCCGTTGAAGGAAACCTTCGCAATGTGGAAGCAGGCGCTGTCTGCGCTGATCATGATCGACAGCCAGGCGGACTGGGACCGCCTGGACTGGTTGTCTCGCTGGCTGATCGCAACCCGCTCGGCGGTCACCATGATCACGTTCTATTCCTGCGCCGTCGGCGGGCTGCTGGCCTGGCGCTATCTGCATGAAAGCGCCGGCACGGCCGGGGTGTTCATGAGTTTGTTGACGTGGGTGATCGTCACGCTCGGTCTTTTCATTGCCCATGGTGCCAACAACCTGCTCAACGACTACACCGACTACACGCGCGGCATCGACGAAGGCAACTATTTTCGCACCCAGTATGCTAGCCACCCGCTGGCCCAGGGCTTCTGGAGCCGGCGCACGCAGCTGGTCTGGTTCTGGCTGACCGGGCTGGTGGCCGCACTGGCCGGCGTTTACGCGCTCTTCTACACCGATTTTTCCGCGCCGGTGTGGTGGCTGTTCGGCTTCGGCGCGCTGGTGCTCCTGTTTTATACCTACCCGCTGAAGAACCTGGCGCTGGGCGAGTTTTCCATATTCCTCATCTGGGGGCCGCTGATGATCGGCGGCGTGTACTACGTTCTGACCGCGCACTGGAGCTGGCTGGTGATTCTGGCCAGTTTGCCCATTGGTCTGGTGGTGGCCGCGGTCAATGTCGGCAAGCACACCGACAAGCGCAGCGACGATGTCGAAAGAGGCATGCGCACCCTGCCGGTCGTCATCGGCGAGAGGACCTCGCGCCATCTCACCATGACCATGATCGTGCTGGCCTACGCCATTGTCGCTTTCCTGGTTTTCGGCCTGCCGTTCTTCACGCCGGTCATGCTGCTGGTGCTTGTGGCCATCCGGCCGGCCGTCCCCGCACTGCGGCGGCTGTCGCGGCCGCGGCCGGCCGAAAAACCGGCAGACTATCCGGCCGCCGTGTGGCCGCGCTGGTACTCTACCGTCTGTTTCGTGCACGACAAGGCGTTCAGCAACTGGTTCGTCATCGGGCTGCTGGCCGATACGCTGATCCGCGTTTTCGTTCCCGGCTTCTGGCGCTGATGGTGATCCGCGTTCGTGTCGGATCAACAGATTCCGGATCTTGAATGAAGGAGCTTTTGTATGGATTTACTGGAGTCGATAACGAAATTCGTAGCCAGCGACTCCTGGTGGTTCTTTCCGCTTGCCCTGGTAGTGGCCGTGCTCGTGGTCAGCCAGGTAGTGCGCTGGGTGCTGATGTTTCTGTGGAAGAGGGACAGGCCGGAAAAGAAAGTCTGGCGCAGCGCCATATTCCGCGCCTCCGAGATGCCCTTGCGCGCGGCGGTGTGGCTGTTCGGGATCATGATTGCCCTGCGGCACTATTTTCCGCCAGACAGTGGTTATCCGGTCATGGATCAGGTGGCCCCGCCGGCGCAAAGCGTGTTGTTCATCCTCCTGGTCGGCTGGTTTCTGTTCCGCCTGATCGATCGGGTCGAGGACAACTATTTCAAGCGCGCCAGTGTTCAGGGTACGCACGTCGATCGTACCGCTGCTACAGCGGTCAAGAAGCTGTCCACTATCGTCGTGTTTCTGATGGTTGCCCTGGCCATCGTGCAGGCGCTGGGCATGTCCATTGCCGGGCTGCTTGCGTTTGGCGGCGCGGCCGGTATTGCCGTCGGGTTTGCGGCGCAGAACCTGGTGTCCAACCTGTTTGGTGGCCTGACCGTGTTTGCCAGCCGAATTTTCAAGCTCGATGAAGACATCATCCTCAAGGATGCCGGTCTGGCGGGCACGGTGGTCCACATTGGCTGGCGCTCGACCACTATCGAGGAGTGGGACGGCAAGCGTATTTACGTACCCAATGCCATCTTCAACACCCATAGCCTGGTCAATCACTCCCGTCTCACTCACCGTACGCTCTCGCAGGATATCCTGTTGAGTTACAGCGACTACGACAAGATCAGCGAAGTCGTGGAAGAAGGCAACAAACTGCTGGCCTCGCGTGATGATCTCGAGTATTTCGTTTTCCGTTTCAGCGGGTTTGGAGACCATGCCCTCAAGCTCAACATCTATGCCTGGGTACGTTCCGTTCCGGGCGGCGGCTTCGTACCCTACGCGGCCTTCGCCGAAGCCCAGGAAGAAATTCTGATGGGCATTGCCGACATTGCCTATAAAAAGGGCTGTGACGTGCTTCCGCTCAACCACGTATGGATCAAGGAGGCTCCGAAGCTGGCGGCTGAGGGCTGACCTGCCTTGTTTCCGGGGCCGGTCCGTGGCTGGCCCCGGCAGGTAACCACCGGCCGCCCCGGCGCTTTTGTCCATGCCTGATCAATTCCTGTTTCATCTGATCGATCTGGCCGGCACCTTCGCGTTTGCCATCAGCGGGGCACTGGCCGCGCAGCGCAAGAATCTCGATCTGTTCGGCATTCTGGCCGTTGCCTATGTCACCGCCTGCGGCGGCGGCATCATTCGCGACGTGCTCATCGGCGCTGTGCCGCCGGCCGGTCTGATGGAGTGGCGCTATCTGGCCACTGCCATGATCGCCGCGGTGATCACTATCGTTGCCTACCGGCGGGTGGAAAAACTGACTAATCCGGTGCGTCTGTTTGACGCCATGGGTCTGGCGCTGTTTGCGGTCTATGGCGCGCACAAGGCGCTGCTGCTCGGGCACAACGCCGAGGTGGCGATCATTGTCGGCATGGTGACCGCCATCGGTGGCGGCATGCTGCGCGACGTGCTGCTCAACCGGGTGTCGCTGGTGCTGCAGCAGGAGGAGCTGTATGCCACGGTGGCCTTCCTTACCGCCAGCCTGGCCGTATATGGCCATTACCTGGGCTGGTCCACCTTCTGGAGTGCCTGGCTGCCGATTGTCGCCGGCTTTGTCTTTCGCTGGGTTTCACTGCGGCGCAAATGGGTGCTGCCGACCTTCAATCGGAAAGATTAGCCGGGGATTGACGAGGGGGAACGCATCGATTCAGGGCCTCAGGCGCGATCGCAGATACTTGCCGGCCAGCGCAAGGGTTGCCAAGCCGAGGACGATGCCGAAAACGAGCACCAGCGCTGTCAGCAGGTTGATGTTGCCGGTCGCCTTGCTGCGCAGAAAATTGAAGGCCAGCGTTGCGGAAAGGGCAAACAGCGCGATCCCGCCCAGGCTTGCGAGAATCGGGTTGCCTTGCGGCACAGCGCGCGAGTTCAACAGATACAGGACCACTGCAATGGCGAAGGGTGTGCCCACGGTGCCCAGCGCGAGCACGAGCACGAGCTGGCCCAGAACCTCGCCGCCGATGAATGCACCCAGAGAAGAGAGCAGCGCAAAGCCCGCCAGCAGTCCGCGGTAGCGGTCATCGGTCACGGACGTGCCCCAGCCGAGCTTGTCGGCAATGAGCAGGGGCGGGACGAGGGTGTTCCCGCCCAGCGTCGAGAGTGCGGCACCGCCGAGCCCCAGAAGGAACAGCCACTGGGCAGCGGGCCCGAGCAGCGGGCCGAGCGCCTGGGCCGCACTCAGGGCCGTCAACTGCGGATCCGTGAGCACGCTGGCTGCAACGAGAAAGATCGCAACGCTGTAGATGCCGAAAGCAACGAGCATGGAGGCTCCGATGTCGAAGCTTGCCAGCCTGTAGTCGCGCCGGGTCCAGCCGCGGGCACGCATGGTGTAGGAGTGCATCGTGATCAGCGTGATATGAACGGCGCCGCCAAGGATTCCGGCGGCGACAACCGCGCTGCCGGCCGGGAGTGATGGAATGAGTCCGGCTGCGGCACGGCTGATATCGATGGGCGCAACGAACAACGAGGCGACGAAGGCGGTGACGACTCCGATCACGAGGATCTTGGCAACCAGCTCGATGAAGCCATAGCCGCGACCGGCAAGGCCGAAGGCCAGAACCAGCGCCCAGCCAATGCCCCAGACGCGGGCATCGATGCCGGTTATCGTCGCCGACACGGCGGCAACGGTTTTCATGATGACGAGCTGGGCCGTACCGGCGGCGATGACGACGTCAGCCACCAGCAGCCAGGCCCACCACTTGCCGAGCACGCTTTCCACGACACTGACGATACCGCGCTCGGTGAGAAGGCCCAGACGCATTGCCAGGTACTGCGCCAGTGCCCCGGCGAATGCCGAAAGGACGACTACCCACAGGAGCGAATAGCCGTACCCCGCACCGCCGGTTATCAGGCTCGCCATCGATGCCGGGCCGGCGGCGATGGCGCCGGCAACCCATGCTGGCCCCATTCGCTGGAAATAGCGTGCGATCGGGATTCGGCGTGCTGTCACCGACCGGGTTGGTTCATTCACTTGAATGCGGCGAGCCGTCGTTCGGCCCGTTGTCGCCGGAGGAGTCGATGGAGTTGCCCGGGTCGACGTAGTCGTCGCGGGCGCTGCGAGATGCCCTCCTGCCTTCGTCACGGTGGTATTGCGCACCGCCCCTGGCGGTCATGTCGATGCTCAGCCTGGGGGCGCCCAGCTGCATCGACTGCGCCTCCATGCGCCGTTTGAGCAGCAGGTTGAAAGCCCGCGATACGTTCCATTGATATTCCGGCGCGGTATACAGGCGCATGCGCAGTATCGGGCAGCCGTCTTCGAAGCTGTGAATATCCTGAATTTCGAGCGGCGACCGGATCAAGTGACCGACCCTGGGATCGCGGCGCAGTTCATCGGCGGTTTCCTGCATCAACGTGATGGCGTCATCGATGAGCATGTCGTGGGGAATGCGGATCTTCATCAGGGCAACGCCGAACTGCCGCGACATGTTGTGGATCGAATCGATGCGGCTGAAGGTGATGATGTGCACGATGGCGTCGAGGTCCCTGAGCTTCACGGTGCGCAGGTTGATGCCTTCGACCGTTCCCATGTGGCCGTTGATTTCGACGAAATCACCCACCGCCAGAGAATCCTCGATGAGGATGAAGATGCCGGTGATGAGGTCCTGTACCAGCGTTTGCGCGCCGAACCCGACCGCCAGTCCGATCACGCCCGCACCGGCAAGCAGCGGCGTGACGTTCACGCCCAGATTGGCCAGGCCAACGACGCCGGCGATCACCAGAATGGTGAAAAACACCACGTTTCTGAGCATGGGCGTGATCGTCTGGACCCGCACGGTGTTCATGCGTCGTCCCCGCGGCCCAGCGCCGCCGCGCAGCGCGCGCTCTATGGCGGCGTCGGCAAAGATCCAGGCGAGCCAGGCGAGCAGAACCGTCAGGCCCAGGCCCAGCAGTGCCTGGCCGATGCGCGTGCTGATCTCACCCTGGTCGCCGATCCCCAGCAGGGAGAGCTCCCAGGTTCGCAGCGACAGTTCGATGAACACCGCCCAGGCCACGAATTGCGCCACCGCATAGCCCAGGCGCTCCAGTCGCTTGAGATACGTCGCGCGCAGCGGACGGGCGGCTGCGCGTTCGCTCTGGCGGCTCAGCGCTGCAGACACAAACAGAGTGACGATCAGTAAAACGGCGCAGATGACGGCGCGCGCCAGGGTCGCGTTTGCTTCGCCGCCGGTCAGCACCGTGGCCGTGATCGAGGCGCCGATCAGCAGCAGGGTGGGGATATGCCAGACCCGTGCGAACAGGCCAACCAGGTCGCGCAGTGTGCCGCCGTGCCGGCGCTTGCTGTAGCGGCGATTGCGGATCAGATGCATCACCGGCCGCCGGACCCGCAGCACCAGAAAGCCGCAAAGCAGCCCGGCCAGCACGCTTGCCAGAACCGCCAGCCAGTCCGCCAGCGCAGAACCCAGTAGCGCGGTCAGCCGATCACCGTTGACCGCGTCGCCGAACGCCACCAGGGCGCCGATGACAAACAGCCACTTGAACGCAATGCGGTGCAGCACGGCGATGGCTATGCGCCGATGCCCGCGCGTGAACGGGGCGACCATGATGTCAAAGACCGTGGCCAGAAGGTAGCCGCACATGCCGGTATAGGCCACCACAAGCGCAGTGACGCGGACCGCCGTGTGCCCCTCGACGCCTCGCAGCGTAAAGAGCAGGGCGGCGAAGGCAAGCACCCACGGCAACACCCTGCGTAGAAAATGGGCTGCCAGCATCCAGATGCGGGGTTTCGGCGACGGCTGCAGCGCCCAGCCCAGCCTCCTGAACAGCGCCCGCCCGCTCCATGCGAGCAGGCTCAGCAAGGCCAGCCACGCGGCTACAAGCCCGGCTGCCTCGGCAGCGTTGCGGGAAAGGTCGACGCGGCTTTCCGAGTTCAACAGCCGCGCGGCGTCGGCAGCGGCCTCCCGCGTTCGCCGGGCCCAGATATCAAGCACCGAATCGCCGGCTTTCGCCCGTGCGCCGAGATCTTCGAAGGAGTCGGCGAGTGCGCCCAGCAAGCCCTCGCGCTGTTCCGCCGCGCTCGCCGGAACCTCTTCGCCGGCCTCGATCGCAGCACGAAGCGACTTCAGCTGCTCGAGCAGTTGCGCGCGGCGGGCGTCGTTTTCGAGCGTGCCGATGACCTCATCCAGCGATTGCTGCAGTTCCTGTGGGTCTGCCTCGTCTTCGGTCGCTGGCTGTGCTTCGCCGGCACCGGCCAGCGGGAGCCCCTGCGCGGGGCCTGCAACCGGAAACAGCACGGCCAGGCCGAGCAGCAGCAGCAGGCAGTACTTTTTCAACGGCACTTCAACAAACATCTTGATCCAGCATGAATGGATAGCCACAGCATGCCAGTCTGAGGTCTCGAGGTGGCAAAGCCAACTGGCTTTGATGCCGGGTCAATAGTGGTAGGCTGATGGCCCGTTTGTAGTTCATCCATGACAGGTGAGACCCGCCATGCGCGCAGTTGTTCTGATCTTCACGGTATTGCTGTTCTCTCCGCTCTGGGCGGCCGGAGTCAAGGAGTTCACCCAGGGCATGCAGCATCATCAGGGATATTTCGATTTCTACTACCACGGCGAGGAAGACAAGGTCTACCTGCTGGTCGACAAGCTCGACAAGCCTTTCATTTTTCAGAGCAGCCTGCCAAGAGGTATCGGCTCCAACGACATCGGGCTGGATCGGGGCCAGCAGGGCGCGACCCGGCTGGTGCAGTTCGAAAAGTTTGGCAACAAGGTCCTGCTCAACCAGCTCAACACCTACTATCGCGCCGATTCCGACAACCGTGCCGAGCAGCAAAGCGTGGACGAAGCGTTTGCCCAGTCTGTGCTCGCCGGCCTGCCGGTGGTTGCCAGCAGCGACGATGCGGTACTGGTTGATTACACCGAGTTTCTGTTGTCCGACATCCACAGGGTTGCCCAGCGCCTTGATGAGGCCGGGCAGGGCAGTTTTTCACTCGACGCCAGCCGCAGCGGCGTGTTCTTGCAGCGCAGCAAGGCTTTCCCCCGCAACACCGAGCTGGAGGCGCTGGTGACCTTTGCCGGCAGTGATGTCGGAGGTTTTGTCAAACAGGTCACGCCCGAGCCGACGGCGGTCTCCGTGCACCTGCATCATTCTCTTGTCGCCCTGCCGGCGCAAGGCTACGAACCAAGGCCATTTCACCCTTATTCGGGCTATTGGAAAGTCGAGTACATGGATTATGCGGCCGCGATTGACGAGCCCATGGTCAAGCGCCTGCTGCCGCGCCATCGATTGGTCAAGAAGAACCCCGATGCCAGGGTCAGTGAAGCGGTCGAGCCGATCGTGTTCTACCTAGATCCGGGCGCGCCCGAGCCCGTGCGCACTGCCCTGCATGACGGCGCCATGTGGTGGAACAAGGCCTTTGAGGAGATCGGGTACAAGAATGCCTTTCAGGTCAAGCCGTTACCGGACGATGCCGACCCCATGGATGTTCGTTACAACGTCATCCAGTGGGTGCACCGCGCCACTCGTGGGTGGTCTTATGGCACCTCGATTACCGACCCGCGCACCGGCGAAATCATCAAGGGTCACGTCACCCTGGGCTCCCTGCGGGTGCGTCAGGATTTCCTGATCGCCAATGGCCTGACCGGGCCGTTTGATGGCACCGCGGACACCGACAGGCAGCAGGACATGGCGTTGGCAAGAATACGCCAGCTTTCCGCTCACGAGGTCGGGCACACGCTGGGGCTGATACACAACTTTGCGGCCAGCGCCAACGGGCGCGCCTCGGTGATGGATTATCCTCATCCCCTGGTCGAGATCGAAGACGGCCGGATTGTCTTGAGCAATGCCTATCGTGAAGGCCTTGGCGAATGGGATCGTTATGCCATTGCCATGGGCTATGCTGATCTTGCCGAGCCAGAAAAGGCAATGGCGGAGCGTGTGGCCAACGCCAAATCCCGGGGTCTGGAGTACATGGCCGACCGCGACGCGCGGCCGGCCGGTGGCGCCAGCGCGATTGGCCACCTCTGGGACAATGGAGAAGATCCTGTGGCCGAGCTTGAGCGCTTGTCTGAAGTGCGCGAGCTGGCGCTGCAGAACTTCGGGCTCGATCACATCGCCGACAATCAGCCCCTGTCTTCCCTGCACGAAGCGCTGGTGCCAATCTACCTGCTGCATCGTTATCAAGTGGAAGCAGTCGCCAAGCAGATTGGCGGGGTGCATTACGAATATGAGCTCAAGGGTGACCACGACCGCCCCAGGGGAGTCCGGCCGGTATCAGCCGACCGGCAGCGAGCCGCGATGGATGCCCTGCTGCAGACCATCCGGCCGGAATATCTGACCCTCCCAGAAACCGTACTGCACCTGATTACGCCCAAGGCCTATGGCGACAGTGAAGGGCGCGAAAGTTTCAAGTCGCGTACCGGTTTGACCTTCGATCCGGTGTCGGCAGCCGAGGCCGCCGCCAACAACACCCTGAAGCTGCTGCTGCATCCGCAGCGGCTCAATCGCCTTGCGCGCATGTCAGCCACCGGCGGTACCCGTGAGGTGTATGAAAAGCTGATGGCGAGCACCTTCAAGCTCGAGCCGCAGCAGCACGCCCAGCGGCAGATACATCACCGGATTCTGCACGTGGTGGTCTACCGCTGGATCGATGCAATGAACAACCCGGGGCTGGCGCCGGAAGTACGCGCACAGATGGCGGCCGACCTGTCGGATCTGGAAGCCTGGCTGGATGCGCATGACGACAGTGCGCAGCATCGCTACCTGCAGCAGCAGATAGCGCGCTATCGTGACGACGGCGAGTGGGCGCCGGCATTCGAGCCGGTGCCGCTGCCGCCGGGTTCACCGATCTGAGCGCGCAGCCGGCCGTCCGGGCGGACAATCGTGTTCCGGGGTCGTGCGCTGGTGATCAGGTGTCGGTTTGTTGATGGGCACGATGGCTGCGCTGGCGCACTGCACATCCGCCTCGGTGAGCGGCTGCGGGTCGTGGCAGACCTGGTTGCGCCCCTTTCCCTTGGCCGCATACAGTAGCTGATCCACGCGCTGGTGAGCTGACTTGAGGGGCACGCTGGAGTCGAACTCCGCAACGCCCAAACTGGCGGTGCAGCGGAGGTCGGGCGCAATGTCCTGCATCGCTGCTGCCGCCACGCTCTGGCGCAGTCTTTCGGCAATCTTGTGCGCCTTGTCGATGCCGGTGTCGGGCAAAAAAACGAGAAACTCCTCGCCGCCGTAGCGGGCGGCCTCGTCGGCTTCGCGAGTGCTGCCCGAAATCAGCGCCGCGACGCGCTCCAGCACCCGATCGCCGACGAGGTGGCCCCAGCGGTCGTTGATGCTCTTGAAGCGGTCGATGTCGATCGAGATCAGGGAGTAGCAAGCGCAGCGGCCACGTGCGAACTCCGCCTTGGCGTTGAAGCTGGCGCGGTTGTCAAGCCGGGTCAGCGGGTCGATCGAGGCCCTGTGCTCGGCCATCTGCAGGCGTCGGGAGGCGTGCACGAGCAGCAGTGCCAGCGCAAAGACGACGATGAACACATTCCAGGCGATTTGGGTCGACACCCAGAACGGCGTCCTGTCAAAACCGTAGCGTGATGCATCGGTGCCGACCGTCAGAAAGGTTCGGGGCAGCAGGCTCAGGGCAAAAATGGATACGCACAGAAACAGAAAGCGTTCGGGGCCGCTGCCGCGAGTCAACAGCGCCCGGGCGTGCCAGCATGCCAGCAGGAAGATGACGGTAAGGTAAGTCTGGATGCCGTAGATGCGGCCAATGCTGTTGAAGCTCTGCGCCGTATGAAAATACCTCAGGGCCAGAAAAGCCAGCGTCAGTCCGATTGCGACCGACCATGAAGGCGTGCCTGCGCCCACGCGGACCAGCGCTTGGTAAAAGCCCAGAGCAGCAATGGCATAGGCCACGCCGGTCAGCATGGCGTTGGTTTCCGCGTTGCCGGGAAGGAGCAGTATCTGCAGGAAGATTCCGACCGCAAAAGCAATATAGGCCGCGGCGGCGGGCAAGAAGTAGTTGGCCTTTCTGGTCGCCGCGGCGATCAGAAAGAACAGGCCGATGACCAGGGCGATGATGGGGTGGGCCAGGGCCGCAAGATGTTCGGAAGCGAGCATGCTTGTATCATAACCTGTCGGGTATCAGGCACTGCCTGCATGACCCCGGCCGCCGGTTCGGCAGCAGGCGCGACAGCCTGCCTTGCCGGCCCGGCTCAAGTTTTCACGCTTGCCGCCGCTACAGCGGGCTGGAATCCCTGCCGGAGACATCGCCATGAAAATACCAGCCTTCAGCAAAGCATCGCCCACCGGGGCGCAGCCCAAGGGGGGGCAGCCGGGTCGTGGCGGGGTCAACACCCCGTTTGGCAAGGGCGTGGCCGGCTCAGCGCAGGCAGCGCGTCTGAGCTCGGGTGACAATCCGCTCGCGCTGACCTACAGGACGGCTCTGGAAAGCCTCAACGACGTGCTCGCGCCGGAGCTGGGGCCGAACGCCATTCAGCAGGCCTACGACTCCGGGCTGGACGTTTCGCCGGAGGCAACCGCCAAGCGTATCGTCTCCCAGAGCACGGGGTTTTTTCAGGCCTATCAGAAACAGCATCCGGACAAGGATGCGGCAACCGCCGCAAAGGACTTTGTCGAGCTGATCGGCCAGGGGATCGAGCGTGGATTTGCCGAGGCCCGCGAGATCCTCAGCGGCCTCGATGTGCTTCAGGGCGAGGTGGCCGCCAATATCGACAGGACTTATGATCTTGTGCAGGAAGGTCTGAAGAGCTTTCTGGACAGTGCCTTGAGCGCTTCCGCGGAGGCCTCGGCGTGACGCTGCGGCCGTGCCGGCGGTTTTTCCATCCGGAGTGACCCACCGCGAGCCGATCTGTTAAGCTGTTCGCAGTAATTGATGTGACTTGGGGTGCCGACCTGACCGTCGGCTGAGATTACACCCATTGAACCTGCTCTAGTTCGCACTAGCGAAGGGATAGTCCAGTGACATTATCGCCCTCCGATATCGATGCTCGGCTGACGGCCGTGCGTGATGCCTCGCCTCTGGTGCAGTGCATTGCCAATGCGGTCGTCTTGAATCATCTCGCCAATACCCTGCTTGCTCTGGGTTGTGCCCCGGCGATGGTGGACATTCCCGAAGAGGCCGGTGCTTTCGCCCGCACGGCTGCTGCCCTGCTGATCAATCTCGGCACGCCCTATGCCGAGCCGCGCGCCGCCGCGCTGGAGGCGGTGGCCTCGGCCACCGACGCCGGCGTTCCCTGGGTGCTGGACCCGGTGGCGGTTGGCAGTCTGCCGGTAAGAACCCGCCTGGCGCGTGAGCTGTTGCGGCATCAACCTGCCGTCATTCGCGGCAACCCCTCTGAAGTCATGGCGCTGGCCGGCAGCGGCCGCGGCGGGCGCGGAACCGACACCCTGGCCACTGCCGACGATGCCCGGCAAGCTGCGCAGGATCTGGCGCAGCGCCATCAGGCCGTGGTGGCTGTCTCCGGCGAAACCGACCTGGTAACCGACGGCGTGACCGATCTCCGCGTGCGCAACGGTCACCCGTGGCTGACCCGCATCACCGGCGGCGGCTGTGCCCTGGGCGCGACCGTTGCGGCCTTTGTCGCCCTGGATTCCAGCCAGCCGTTCAAGGCAGTCGCGGCTGCCGTCGCCGCCTATGCCATTGCCGCCGAACAAGCGGCCGCGCATGCGGCCGGCCCGGGCAGCTTCAAGCCGGCTTTTGTGGACGCCTTGCACAATCTGCATCAGGCCACGATTGCAGCGCGTCTGAATATGTCCTGACCAAGGAGGTAGTCCGACGTGAAACGAATCTTGAGCATTGCCGGCACCGACCCCACCGGTGGTGCCGGCGTTCAGGCCGACCTGAAATCCATAGCCGCGCTGGGTGGCTACGGCATGTGCGTGGTCACCGCGCTGGTGGCCCAGAACACCCACGGCGTGCGTCGCATCCATACGCCGCCCACCGACTTTCTGCGCGCGCAGCTCGAGGCGGTCAGCGACGATGTGACCATCGACGCGGTCAAGATCGGCATGCTCGGCAATGCAGCCACGATCACGGAAGTGCGGCGCTGGCTGCAGGCCGTCAGGCCGCCGGTGGTCGTCCTCGATCCGGTCATGGTGGCCACCAGTGGCGATCGCCTGCTGGAGCAGCGGGCCGAAGACGCCGTGCGCGAGCTGCTGAACCAGGCCGACATGGTGACGCCCAATCTGTCCGAGCTTGCGCTGCTGGTCGACGAACCCGTGGCCGCCGGCCGGGAAGACGCGCTGGCGCAGGGCCAGCGCTTGATGGCGCGACACCACACCGGCGTGATCGTCAAGGGCGGGCATCTGGCGGGCCAGTCCTGTCCCGATGCCCTGCTGCTGCCGGGGGCGGACCCGGTGGAGTTGGCCACGCCGCGAATCGAGACCCGCAACACCCACGGCACCGGCTGTTCACTGTCATCGGGGCTGGCGACATTGCGGGCCCGAAGCGGTGACTGGGCCGTGGCATTCGAGCAGACCAAACACTGGCTGCAGGGCGCGCTGGCGCATGCCGACGAGCTGGAAGTCGGCAGCGGCCACGGCCCGATTCATCATTTTCACTCACTTTACGCAAAGGCAGGAATATGAACATGACGCAAAGCGCTGGCGCCACAAACCCGACCGGGCTCGAGCCCGCCGGGCCCCATACCGCCAAGCTGTGGGCGGATGCCGCCGAAATGAACGCTGAAATTGCCCGGCTGGATTTCATTCAGGGCCTGGGTGAGGGCACGCTCCCAAAGACCGTGTTTGATTACTATCTGGCCCAGGATGCGGCCTACCTGCGGCAGTACTCGCGCGCGCTTGCCCGCGCCAGCCAGCTGGCCACGACCCGGCGGGCGCAAGCCTTCTGGGCACAGGCGGCAAACGATGCCATCGTTGCCGAAATGGAGCTGCACGACGGCTTTCTGGCGACGGATGCAGCCATCGAAATCGACGATACCACCCGTGCCTACACCAACCACCTTCTGGCGGTGGCAGGCACCGGCAGCTACGCTGAAGTGGCCGCCGCCGTGCTGCCCTGTTTCTGGGTTTATCTGGATGTGGGCCTGCGACTGTATCAGCAGCGCGGCCCTGATCACCCCTACGGTGCCTGGCTGGACACCTATGCCGACCAGAGTTTCGCCGACGGCACTGTCGCGGCGATTGCCGCCACCGAGGACGCGCTCGCCGCGGCGTCACAGCATGAATACGAAGCCGCCACCGATGCCTTTCACTACGCGGTGAAAATGGAGCGCGACTTCTTCAACCGCAGCTGAGCGCAATCCGGCCGCAGCGAGGGTTACGCTGCGGCCAGCTCACTGAAAGCTTCAGCCGCCGTCTCGAAAGGCAGCAGTACGGAGTTGTGGCGAGCCGGAAAGGGGATGGCGGCCGCGAGGATTTCAAGGCTTTGCCAGTGGGCATCGAACTCGGCCGGCTTGCCGGCGAGCAGGTCGGCCAGGGCGGTATGCGCCCGGGCCACCTGATCGGCGTTCTGGCCCGGCCCGGCGTCAACGAGGATGGCTGTTGCTGCCATGCCCAGGCTGCAGGCGCGGGCGCGATAGCCGACGCGCTCGATGCGCTCGCCGTCGAAGTCGAAGTCGAGCGTGACCATGCTGCCGCAGATCTTGCTGCGCCGGGTCACGCTGATCTGCGGCGCCTCAATGCGGCGGTCGGCGCGCACTCGCGCCGACAGCTCGCGTATCTTGCGCTGGTAGAGCGCGGCAACTTCTTCGTCGGTCGCCATGGTTTGTCGGCGGCTCAGTCGGGACGCATCTGGCGGCCGAAGACGGCCGCAAAGCGCAGCAGAAAGTGCAGCCCGCGCCGCACGTCCTCGTCCTTGGCCGCACGCAGCAGGCCCAGGCGCGAGGGCGGTTCGGCTTGTGAAACCTCGTTGGCAGCATAGCGCGCGGCGTTGCCGGTAGCCCACAGTCCGCTGACGAGATTCTCGTAATTGGCCGCCAGCTTGTTGACCATCTCCTCGTCGGCCAGATCGACCATGTCCGAGGTCCACGAAAGCAGGTCGACCACGTTGTGCAGGCGCCGGCCCTGGAGCAGCGGAGCGAGCTTTTCAACCAGCTCGTTCAGCCCTTCCTGGGTGGCGGCATCAAGTGCGGGTGCCTGCGCCTGGCCGTTGGTACCGGCTGCGGCTGTTTGCTGCCCGCTGTCGGCATGCTTGTCCATATCGCTCTTGTCGTTCATTAAACCATCCCTCGGGCCACTGCCCAGTAGACACCGCGGTTGAAAGCCTTGCGCGAGAGCCCGCCAAGCTTGGTCGGCGGGGTCGGCTGAACATCGATGTCGTAGTCGTACCAAAGCGGCATGCCTGCCTCGAGGCCCATCTGGGCGATGGCCTGCACGCGGCCGTCGTAGCTGGCAATGTTGCGGCCGTAGCGCAGGTCGCCGGCGATGTTGTCGGCAATGACCGGGCTCTGGTTGTGGCATGAGCCGCCGGCCTTGCTGATCGGCAGGTCGACGGTGTCGCCCATCACAAAGGCATTGTCGAAACCCTCCAGCTGCATGGTTTCGCGGTTGGTCGGCAGCCAGCCTTCGTTGTTGGGCGCTTCGGAGATGCCGCTGTCGAGCACCGCGTCGACGGCGCGAATCGGCGGCGTGGCCATGAGCAGGTCGAAGTTCTCTTCTTCGCCTTCCTCGGAAATGGCCACCTTGCGGTCCGGGTCAACCTTGGCAAGCGTGAAGCCGCGCTTGTAGCGGATGTCCTTGGAGTCGAAGATGTCCGGCAGGACATTGCCGGTGGGTTCCTGCAAAAACAGGCAGTTGCGCACCAGCTGGGCGATGGTCGGGTAGGTGTAGACGATCTCGACCTGGTCGCGTACGCCCTTGCGGCGCATGTATTCATCGACCATGAAGGTGGTCTCCATCGGCGCGATGCCGCACTGATGGGGCACGTTGGGCGTGGTCGGGAAGTTGACCGTGATGAAGATGCGGCCCTTCTCGAAGTCGCGCAGCTTGTTGGCGAGCTGGCGCGCCGGGTCGTGCTGATAGAAATGATCGCCGGCTTCCTTCAGGCCCTCGATGCGTTCAGGCGAGGGAATGCAGCCGGTAGAGACGACAATGTAGTCGTAGTCGACACGCTTGCCGGATCGGGTCTTGACGCACGAGCCCTTGAAGTCGAACTCGGTTACCTTGTCGAGGGTGAAATCGACTTCCGGGCGCAGCAGCGAGCGCTGCTTGCGCCGCAGCTCGTCCTTGAACATCATGTCAAAGGCGACGTACATGAACGCCGGCTTGTAGTAGTGCCAGGGAGAGTCGGAAATCATCGACACGGTGACTTCCCCGCGCGATACTTCCGGATAGAGTTTTGCAACCAGGTTGTTGGCCGTCATCGTGCCACCGATGCCGCCGCCGACAACCAGAATGTGCTTGGTCATGGTCAAACTTCCTTTCGGGACAAGCCCGCGACTGCCGGCCACTACGCCGCCCTTTGCTTATATGCGTACATTCGGATTGATCGTAGCACAGCCGGTGAGTTCAGGCAAAAAAGGCAGGCAACCGGGCGAGCGTGACCCCCATCACGGATGCTGCGTGTGTTCAGTGATGACCAGCTCCAGGGCAAAGGCGGGTGTCGACACTGGGTCTGCCAAGTATGTGAGCCGCGCTTGCATTAGGATGTTTCAGACACCACTCACCGGCGGGTTATCCGCTCGCCTCCAACGATTCAGGAGCCCGTCGATGACGCATCCATTGTCCATCGCACGCATTCTCATCCTCGCCGCCGCTGTGGCCATGGCCGGCTGCGGCAACGCGCAGCAATCCGATCCGTCATCAGGCGGGGAAGTCCCCGGCCTGCTCGAAGTCCCGGCGGACCCGTCTGCAGCACAGCCCGGCGCGTCATTGATGCGCGACGCCCACAGCAGCATGGCCAGAGCGAAGGGCAAGATGTCGGTCTACATCGGCCTGATCGAGGACAAGGGCAGTGACGCAATGAAAAGCGAGGCGGCCGAACTCGACCAGCAGTTCAAGGCCGGGATGGACACCGCGCGCGAGCTGGCGCTGAAGATGGCCAGGGCCGAGGGTGAGGGCCTGGCGGATCTCGTGGCGCGCTACAACCGCAACTGGAAAGGCCTGCAAAAAGCGATGGCTCGTGCCGAGACGCTGCAGATGCAGGCGCTTGGCGCGGGTTGATCAGCGACCTTCAGCCTTTCTCAGCGCCCGCCGGATAGACGACGCGGCCGTTTGCAACGACGGCGCCGTCAGTCATCTTCGCCGGCTCGATGCGATCGCGGCCCATCAGGTGGTACACGCGCTCGCCGCCGGCCAGCAGGTGGTCGCTGATGATGCGTCGGTGGCAGCGCCACCACACCGCCTCAGCGCACATCAGCGCGCAGGTCTTGCGTGAACCCAGGTCGATGAGCTGCTCGAGCGCGGTCTGAAAATCTTCGCTCAGGGCATGGTCGGCATAGTTGTGAAAACTGCGGTTGCGCCAGTAGCCGTTGACCGCCTCGTCGACCTCCCGGCTCTTGCCGCGCAGGCCGCCGAGGGCGGGCATATGCGTCGCCTCGATATCCCAGGGAGCCAGTTTTTCGGGCAGAACCTCGAGGTTGTAGTCGGGGTTGGTGCGCGATCGCGGCACGCTGCGCACGTCGACAAGCTGCTCGATTCCGGCCTGGCCGAGCAGCTCGGCGAATTCGCCGATCGAACGGGTTGAATGGCCCACCGTGTAGAAGGCCCGGTTCGCCGAGCCCGCCGTCGACTCGCCGGCCGGTCCGTCGCTCGTCACGGCGCCGCGGCTGCGTTCGCGTTCTTGACGTGCTGGTCGAACCATTCCAGCTGTTCCCACAATACGTGCTCGATGCTTTCCCGGGCACGGTAGCCGTGGTCCTCGAACGGCAGAAGAACCAGCCGCGCGGTGCCGCCCGATCCGCGTACTGCTTCGAAGAAGACTTCACTCTGGTAAGTGAGCGTGCCGGGGTTGGAGTCGTCCTTGCCGTGGATGACGAGCACCGGCTCGTCGACCTGGTCGGCGTAGAAGGTGGGTGAAAGCCGGATATAGGCGTCGCGGGCTTCGAACAGCGTGCGCCGCTCGGACTGGAAGCCGAAGGGCTGGTTGGTCTTGTTGTACGAGCCGCTGCGCGCAATGCCGGCTCGGAACAGATCGGTGTGCGCGAGCAGGTTGGCTACCATCAGGCCGCCGTGGCTGTGGCCGATCACGCCGATGCGCTCGGGGTCGGCGATGCCCATGTCGACCGCCTTGGCCACGGCCGCTTCGGCGTCGTTGACGAGCTGCTCGACAAAGCTGTCGTAGACGGTTTCCGGATCGCCGATCATGGGCATGGCAGTGTTGTCGAGCACGGCGTAGCCGCGCAGCAGGAAGTACAGGTGCGAGGCGCCCCAGAAGCGGCTGAAACGCCGGGTCGAACCGCGCACCTGGCCAGCGGTGGCGGCGTCGGAATACTCCTGCGGATAGGCATAGACCACGGTGGGCAGCCGCTCGCCTTGCTCGTAGCCCGGCGGCAGGTGCAAATGAAAGCTCAGCGGCACGCCGTCCTCGCGCTCGTAGCGCACGATCCGTTTCTCGATTTGTCGCAGTTGCGGCGTGGGGTCTTCGAATTCGGTGATCGCTTGGCGGCTGTGGCGCCAGTCGGGTTCGCCCTGGGCCGCGTCGACGCGTTCAGTGAGGGTGGCGAGGTGGTAGTTGGGTACTTCGGTGGGCGACTCCGAACGCACGATGAACTGCTCCTTGTCACCGGCGGCAAAGGACACGAAGACTTCGTAGCGATCGGGCGCGCTGCGAAACAGTCGCTCGGTCTCGCCGGTCTCGATATCGCGTCGATCGAGGAAGGGGCGGTCGCCTTCTTCGGTCGCGCCGCTGCCGCGAAAGTAGACGTTGTCGCCGTCTTGTTGCATCACCCAGTGCCCGCTGGGCAGCGGACGAAAGACCGGAGAGCCGGGATCACCATAGCGATCGCTGACATCGCGGTCGTACCACAGGCGCGAGCGGCCTTCGTCGACATCGAGCAGCCACACGTACAGCCAGCGTTCCATCCGCTCGTACTGGGCGAGCATCAGGGTGCCGTCTTCCGCGCCCCAGCCGCTGCCCACGATGCGGTGCTCGGCGCGGAATGTTTCCTCGGCGTCGCTTTCGAAAGGCGCCTTGAGGCGCATCAGGCGATCGCGGTGCTCGACTTCGGCCATCGGGTCGCCGCCGTCGAGGGCCTCTACCCAGTAGAGCGTTCGCGGCGCGGTGGCCCGCCAGGTAAACCGGCGCGGCCCCTCGGCCACGCCGTGGGTGGGCACTTCATCGGCCAACGGCAGCGAGGCCACGGTGGCAACCTTTTCGCCGTTGTCGTCCCAAAGCTCGACTTCGCTGGCGAAGCGCCACCACGCGACTTCATGCGACCAGGGCTCGACGAGGTACTCGACCAGCAGGTAATCGCCCGACGGGGAGAAGCTGGCCGTGGCATACGCAGCCGGTTCGCCGATGACCTCGACGCGGCCTTCGTCGGGATCGACAATCGCCAGCTCGGAGCTCATGTAGTAGGCGAACAGCGCATCGTCGTGCGCGGTTTCGAGCAGGTTGCGCGCCTCGTAGGTCGAGCGCGCTTCGGCGCCTTCTCCTGCCAGTACCTCCGGCCCGGCCGGAATGGTCGGCGGCTCGGGCGCGGGCCCGCGATCGGGAATGCGGCGCACCAGCAGGCGTTTCTGGTCGGGCAGCCAGTCGACCGCCGAGCCCAGCAACGGATTGAGCGCCAGCCCTTCGATCCGGGTCAGCTCGCCGTCCACCGAGCCGACCCACAGCCCCAGGTGATCGGCAAGCGTCGCGGTGATCGCAAAGCGCTCGCCGCTGGCGCTCCAGTCGACGCTGTGGACCTCTGCTTCGGCCGGCAGATCCAGGGGTGTGATCTGGCCGTCGGCCACCCGCACCAGGCGCGGCGATGTGCCGCCGCGGCGGCCGTGTACCGTGTTGAGCGCGGGGTTGACCCGAATGCCGGCAAGCTTGTGCATCGGCGCAGCCAGTTCGCTCAGGGAAGGGTAGACCACCGGATCAGTCAGGATTAGATGTTCGCCCGAAGGCGCGCTCATCACCCGCGGCAGCTGCGGCGCGTGCAGCACCTGCATGATGTCTGGCGGCGGCTGCTGCCATTGCGTCGCCGCGGTGCGGTCGGCAGCGGGCGCCGTGATGCCATGGGTAATAAGTGCTGCAAAAGTCAACACGCTTGCAAGACGTCTCATGTGCCTGCTCCCGATGTCTGATTGGTCTGGCCGGCTGGCTGCTTCGAGCGGCCGCTGCGGCAGGGATCTTCGGCTGCAAGGCTATCGCAGCGTTCGGGAAAAGGGAAACCGGGAGGATATCCGCGCCGCCTCGGTTGCGGTGTTGCACGGAATCAATGGCTGGCTTCTTTTCGGCCGGCTCGCGTCCGTATAATGACAAGCAGGGACGATCCGCCCGCGGCGTCCGGCTTGATGTGTTTCATGCACGGTCGGGCGAGCCATGGCCGGGGACTTCGACGCCATTTTCGCCGCTTGAGCAAACAGATCAATGTCCATTACCAAATCGCTGCGTACGCTGCGCGACAACATCGTCAGCCGCAATCCCGCCGAGCCGGAGTTTCACCAGGCCGTCAACGAAGTCCTCGAGACCCTGGTGCCGGTGCTTGGCCAGCATCCCGAATACGCCGAGGCCAAGCTGCTCGAGCGCATCTGCGAGCCCGAACGCCAGATCATCTTCCGGGTGCCCTGGGTCGACGACAGCGGCGAGGTTCAGATCAACCGTGGTTTCCGGGTCGAGTTCAACTCTGCGCTCGGGCCTTACAAGGGCGGCCTGCGTTTTCATCCGACGGTCAACCTGGGCGTGGTCAAGTTCCTCGGCTTCGAGCAGGTGTTCAAGAACGCGCTCACCGGGCTGCCCATCGGCGGCGGCAAGGGCGGCTCGGACTTCGATCCCAAGGGGCGCTCGCAGGGCGAGGTCATGCGCTTTTGCCAGTCGTTCATGACCGAGCTCTACCGCCACATCGGCGAATACACCGACGTGCCCGCCGGCGACAGCGGCGTGGGCACGCGCGAGGTCGGCTATCTGTTCGGCCAGTACAAGCGCATCACCAATCGCTACGAGTCGGGCGTGCTCACCGGCAAGGGCCTGGCATGGGGCGGGGCGCGCGTGCGCACCGAGGCAACCGGCTACGGCACCGTCTTCTTCCTGCACGAAATGCTGGCCGCCCATGGGCACCGGCTTGAAGGTCTCGACGTGGTGGTGTCCGGTTCGGGCAACGTCGCGCTTTATGCCATGCAGAAGGTGGCCGAGCTCGGCGGCCGGGTGGTGGCCTGCTCCGATTCGGGCGGTTACGTCCACGACAGCGCCGGTATCGATTTTGCCCTGCTGCGCCAGGTCAAGGAAATCGAGCGCGGCCGCATCGATGAATACGCTCGGCGGCGCGGGGCGTCGGCGCGCCATGTCCGCGGCGCGTCGGTCTGGGAGGTGCCGTGTCAGGTGGCTCTGCCCTGTGCGACCCAGAACGAGCTTGACGACGAGGCTGCCCGCCGGCTGATAGCCGGCGGCGTGATCGCCGTGGCCGAAGGCGCCAACATGCCCTGCCGGCCCAGGGCGGTTCGCCTGTTTCGGGAGGCTGACGTGCTGTTTGCCCCCGGCAAGGCGGCCAACGCCGGCGGGGTGGCCACTAGCGCGCTGGAAATGCAGCAAAATGCCTCGCGTGACTCCTGGAGTTTTGGCTATACCGAGCAGCGCCTGCGCGAGATCATGAGCAACATCCACGGTGACTGCCACGAAGCTGCTGCCCAGTACGGACATCCCGGCGACTATGTGCTTGGCGCCAACATTGCCGGCTTCGATCGCGTGGCCGGGGCCATGCTGGCTCTGGGCGTGATCTGAGCCCCCGGGCTGCGGCGCCCTGGGGCTTCGCGCCGATGTTTTCGTGGCATGTGCCGCTCGTGGTACATTGAAATCAGATACATAGCGTCGACAGGGGGTTTCGTTGACGTATGATCCACGCTCAATGTCCGCGCCCGGCACCGTTGCGGTTGGCGCCATAGAAAACACCGAAAGCCTGGCCGATCGTGATCTGCAGGAGGTGCTGGATGCCGTTCCGGACGCCATGGTGGTGGTGGACGGGAACGGGTGCATCCGGCTGGTCAATCGCCAGGCCGAGAATCTTTTTGGTTACCGGCGCCGGGAGCTGCAGGGGCAAGCCCTGGAGGTGCTCGTTCCCGAGCACTCGGCCGCGAGCCACCGTGGCCAGCGGCGGGACTACTTCGCGCAGCCGACCGTGCGCCCGATGGGCGCCGACCTCGATCTGGAGGCGCGCCGCCGCGACGGCAGCCTGTTTCCGGTCGAGATCAGCCTCAGCCCGCTGTCGTCGGATGAAGGGACGCTGGTCGTCGCCGCCGTGCGCGATATCACCGAGCGGCGCCGCATTGCCGCTGAGCAGCGCTGGCAGGCGGAGTTTTCCAGCGGCATCATCAACAGCCTGCCCGGCATCTTTTATCTGATGGACAAATCCGGCCACATGCGCCAGTGGAACGCCAACCTGGAGGCGCTCACCGGTTATTCGTCTGCCGAGCTCGAAACCATGACGGTGTGGGACATTCTCGATCCGTCCGAGCATGGCAAGGCTGAAGAGGCCATGCGCGCCGTGTTTGATCAGGGCGAAGGGTTGCTCAAAGCGACTTTGCCGCTCAAGGACGGCAGCAGACGTGATTATCATTTTCAGGGCCGCCGTATCGTTCTGGGTGATGAAGAATTTCTGACGGGCCTCGGTGTCGACATGACCGATGTCCTGCGCACCGAGGCGGCGCTGGATTATCTGTCGGGGCTGCAGCGCACGCTGGTGGAAGCCTCCAAGCGCTTCATCGCGCTCGACTCCGCTGATGTGGATGACGTGATTACCGATGTGTTGAGCCGCGTTGGCAGCTATTGCGGAGTGGATCGCAGCTATCTGTTTCGTTTCAAGGAAGGGCGCACGCTGATGGACAACACCCACGAGTGGTGTGCGCCAGGCATCAAGGCCGAGATCGACAGCCTGCAGAACCTGCCGCGGGGGACGGTGCCCAGGGTAGTGGAGTGCATGGAGCGGCGCGAGATCATGCACGTGCCGCGGGTGGCCGATCTGCCGCCCGACTGGGACAGCGACCGCGCCGTATTCGAGGCCGAGGATATTCAGTCGCTGGTCGTGGTGCCGATCGTCGTCAGCGATGAGCTGCACGGTTTTGTGGGCCTGGACGCCGTGCGCCGCGAGCGTGTCTGGCGCGATGAGGAGATTCGGCTGCTGGAAGTGCTGGCCGACCTGTTTGGTGCCGTGATCCAGCGCGAACGCACGGCCCGCGCGCTGCGCGACAGCGAGACGCTGCGCACCCACGCCGAGCACATGGCGCATCTGGGCAGCTGGGAGCTGAACTTCGAGCACGATGCTTTCCACCCCTCGGCAGAGTGGCGCCGGGTCACAGGCTGCCACCAGGATCCGCTCGGCCTGGACGCAGTTCTGGATCTGGTTCACCGCGATGACATCGATACTGTTCGCCACCGGCTGCGGCTGGCGCGCGAGACTGGTGCGCCATACAATGTGGAGCATCGCATCCAGCGTCAGGACGATGGTCAGCTGCGCTGGCTCAAGACCTATGCCGAGATCGAGGGCGCGCCGGGTAAAGCGCAGCGGATGAGCGGTTTCATCCAGGACATTACCGAACGCAAGCGCATCGAGGCGGCGATTGCCGAAAGCGAGGCAAAGTACCGCTCGGTAGTGGATCACATCCGCGAAGTGGTCTTTCAGGCCGACGGTGAGGGCTGCTGGACGTTTCTGAACCCGGCCTGGGAAGAGATCACCGGCTTTTCCGTGGATGAAAGCCTGGGCCGGCGCTACATCGACTTTGTGCACCCGCGGGACCGTCGCGGCAGCGAACGTGAATTTCACCAGCTGATGGCGGGCCAGCGGTCCTCGGCACGCTCGGAGGTGCGTTATCTGACTCAGCGCAATGATTCCCGCTGGCTCGAGGTCAACGTCCGCGTCACCGTGGATGAACAAGGATGCATTAACGGCTGCGCCGGCACGCTACGTGATATTACCGAGCAGCGTGACGCCGAGCGAAAGATGCGCCATCTGGCGCATTACGACTCGATCACCGGTCTGCCCAATCGGATTCTGGCGCTGGACCGCCTGAACCAGTTGCTCAAGGCAGCCGACCGCCGGAACGAGCAGGTCGCGGTGCTGTTTCTGGATCTTGATCACTTCAAGAAGGCCAACGATACCCTCGGGCACGAAGCCGGTGACCAGCTTCTGCGAGAAGCTGCCTGGCGCCTGCTGGCAGACGTGCGTGATCACGACACCGTGGCGCGCTTCGGCGGCGACGAATTCCTGATCGTGGTCGGCGGCCTCGCCAACAGCGCAGCGGCCCAGCCGATTGTCGACAAGCTGCTCACGAGCTTTCGGCAGCCGTTTCATATTCAGGGCCGCGAGTTCATGCTCACCGCCAGCGTGGGCATTGCCATTGCACCCGGTGACGGCGTCACCTCCCAGGATTTGCTGCGCAACGCCGACATCGCCATGTATCAGTCCAAGGGAGAGGGCCGCAATACCTATCACTACTTCACCCGGGCGATGAACCGCAACGTGGAGCGACGCCAGAGCGTGGAAGAGCAGCTGCGCGGGGCGCTGGCCCGCGACGAGCTGTCGCTGGCCTTCCAGCCCATCATCGACCTGCGTCGCGGGGCCGTGGTCGGCGCCGAAGCACTGGCGCGCTGGCACAATCCGATCCTCGGAAAGGTACCGCCCGACGAGTTCATCGCCATCGCCGAGCAGACCGGTCAGATTGATGCCATCGGTCGGCATGTGCTCGAGCGCTCGCTCGAACAGGCCGCCCGCTGGCGCATCGAGCGCGACCCGGACTTCTGGGTGTCGGTCAACGTTTCGCCGCAGCAGTTTCGCGACCCGCAGCTGGTCTCCGTCGTAAAACAGGCTCTGTCCCGAAACGGTCTTCCGGGTTGCGCGTTGCAGGTCGAGATCACCGAAAGCGTGTTGCTCGACGAGCGGGGTCAGTCGGCCGCGGCCCTGGCCGAGCTCAAGCAGCTCGGCGCAAGCATCGCCATGGATGACTTTGGCACCGGTTATGCGTCGCTCAGCTATCTGCGCCACCTCCCCTTCGACATGCTCAAGATCGACCGCAGCTTTGTTGCTGATATTGCCGATGATCCCAAGGATGCCGAGCTGGTGATCGCGTCACTGTCGCTGGCCCGCAACCTCAGGCTGCGGGCCCTTGCCGAAGGCGTGGAAACCCGGGAGCAGCTCGAGCGGCTGCGCCAGCATGGCTGCGAGCTTGCCCAGGGCTACTTGTTGGCCAGGCCCCTTTCCGTTGAAGACTTTCAAAGCCTTCCTGACCATATCCGGCTCGATCAGCTGGACGGAGAATGAGCAATCAGCCCGCTGCCGGCGGCACGTCCGGGGCGAAGTCGAAAGAGTCGTAGAACAGCCGCTCTTCGGGCACGCCAGCGGCGAGAAAGGCCGGGCGTGCGGCGTGAATCATGGCCGGCGGGCCGGACATGTACACGTCCCATCCCGACAGGTCGGGGTGGTGGCGCAGAACGGCCTCGTGGACGAAGCCGGTTTCGCCGCTCCAGCCCGCGTCGGGTTCGCTGACGACGGGGACGAAATTGAGCGCCGGGTGTTTCTCCTGCCAGCTGCCGATCAGCTCGGCGGCGTAGAGGTCGCCGGCGCTGCGCGTGCCCCAGAATAGCTCCAGCGGGCGATCATCGCCGGCGTACATCAATTCTTCGACCATGGCCTTGAGCGGCGCGATGCCGGTGCCGCCACCAACCAGAAGGGCCGGGCGCTCGGAGCTGCGGCGAAAGAAGAACGTGCCCAGCGGGCCCTCGAAGCGCAGAATTTCCTTGAGCTGCATGTCATTGAAGACATGGCCGGTAAAGCCGCCGCCGTCGACCTGCTTGACGTGCAGCTCGATGAACTCTTTTTCCGACGGCGGCGAGGCCAGCGAGAACGCGCGGCGCTTGCCGTCGGCCAGCAGGATGTCGATGTACTGGCCGGCGAGAAACTGCAGGCGCGCGGCGGCCGGGAGTTTCAGGCGCAGGCGCATGGTGTCGTCGGTAAACCGGTCCATGGTTTCCACACGCGCCGGCAGCAGCCGCACCGCAATGTCTTCAACCTGCTCGATTTCGCGCGCCTCGATCACCACATCACCCCGGGCCACGGCCTGGCAGCTGAGCATCTGACCGTCGTGCAGCTCGGCCTGTTCGAGTGCGGCCGGCGGGTTGTAGGGATAGCTGATCTCGCCCTCCACCAGGCGGCACTTGCAGCTGGCGCAGGTGCCGTTGCGGCAGGAATAGGGCAGCACAATGCCCTGGCGCAAGGCGGCCGTAAGAATGGTCTCATCGTCTTGTGCGCTGAATTCACGGCCGGTGGAGGCAATGCGGATATGAGCTTTTCGGGAACTGGACACTCGGCAAGTACGGCTGATGGGTAACAAACCCTACATCATGCCAGATTGCCACGGGAAAAGCGGCACAAAGCCTGTACGATAAGCGGGTATGTTCCTCCTGCTGCATCCGAACCGATCCGACGCGTCCGCCGGGATGCACCTGCTGTGAGCAACTGGGTGCAATTGACCACCGCCGCCGATCCGATCGAGGCAGGTTTTCTGCGCGGCCTGGTCGAGTCGGCGGGCATCGAGGTTCAGCTGCGCAGCATGGAGCTTTGGGGCGTCGCGGTCGAAATCTACTACTCGGAGGGAGCGCGGCCGTCACTGTGGGTGCGCAGGGCAGACCTCGAGCGCGCCCATCGAGTGCTGGCCGAGCGACATCAGACCGGTGCGGGCCCGCCCTGGGTCTGCCCGGGGTGTGGCGAGCATCTGGCCGGGCAGTTCACCAGCTGCTGGCGCTGCGGCCACGTGCGTGAGCTGCGGCAATGAGCGACCCGCTGCGTCAGCCGCCGCCGTTTCGCACGCCCTGGCGCCTGGCCTGGCGGCTGCCGCTGTTTGTGCTGCATGCGTGCATCGGCCTGCCGCTGACTCTGCTGTGCTTTCTGCCCGGCATCCACCGCATGCCCGTGGGCGGCCTGCCGCTGAGAAAGCGCGCGCACCGCAGCTGGCAGCGCATCACGCTGCGCCTGTTCGGCGTGCGCCTGCGGGTCTCGGGCCGGTTCCCCGACGGGCCGGCGCTGATTGTTGCCAACCACATCAGCTGGCTGGATATCGTGGTGCTGCAAGCGCTGTGGCCGATGTGGCTGGTCGCCAAGTCGGAGATCCGCGCCTGGCCGCTGATCGGCTGGCTGGCACAGGCAGGCGGCACCCTGTTCATCGAGCGCGGTCAGCTCGACTCGCGCCAGAAGATCATTCGCCGCATGGCGGCGCTGATGCGTCGCGGCGATCGCGTGGGCGTTTTCCCCGAAGGCGGCATCCGCCCGGAGCGTGGCGTGGGGCGTTTCCACGCGCCGCTGTTTGCCCCGGCCATTCGCACGCGCCTGCCGGTGGTGCCGGTGACGATTCGTTATCAGCGCGAGCGCGATCTGCATGATGAATTCGTGTTCGGGCCGCACGAGAATTTTCTGCGCAACTTCTTCCGGCTGATGGCTGCCGCACCGCTGACCGGCCGGGTGGTGATCGGCGAGCCGATCATGGATTACGATAGCGGCCGTCGCCGGCTGGCTGAAAAGGCCGGCGCCGTGGTCAAGGATTGCTATGACAACGTCTGATTCATCCGCTGCTCCGTTTTTGCCGCGGGGGCTGCTGTCGAGCCCGCACGTGCAGTCGATTCTCACCTCGGGCCCGCTGCGGCGGCGCAAGGTGAGAAAACACGCCGGCGCGTATCTGGCCCGCTGCAGCGAGCGCGTCGTCACCGCTGCCGACGGCAGCCGCCTGCTGGGCTTTGCCAATCGCGCTCCCGCGAGCCGACGCGGCGCGCTGGTGATTCTGCTGCACGGCTGGGAAGGCAGTGTCGACTCCAACTACCTGCTGTCGAGCGCGGCAACGCTTGATCAGGCCGGTTTCGATACCTTTCGGCTCAATTTTCGCGACCACGGCGGCTCGCACCATCTCAATGAAGGCCTGTTTCACTCCTGTCTGCTTGAAGAAGTGCTCGACGTGGTCTCCATCGTGGCCGGCGAGTACGACGGCCCGGTTTTTCTGGCCGGTTTTTCTCTGGGCGGCAATTTTGCCCTGCGGATCGCCCGACACGCGTCTGCGCGCGGGCTCGAGCTGCAGCGCACGGTGGCCGTCAGCCCGGTGATCCGCCCGCAGCGCGTCCTGGATGCCATGGAGCAGGGTCTGCCGATCTACCAGCGCTATTTCGTACACAAATGGCGCCGATCGCTCAAATACAAGCAATCGCTCTTCCCCGAGCGCTACAGTCTGCAGCCCTGGTTCCGGCTGAAACGGGTGCGGGAACAGACCGAATGGCTGATCGAGCGCTACACCGACATGGCCGGCCTCGACGATTATCTCGAAGGCTATTCCGTGGCCGGTGACTACCTTGCCGGGCTGCAGTCACCGACCTTGATCATCACCGCCGCAGACGACCCGATCATTCCTGTCGATGATGTGCACGCGCTGCCGCAGTCGCCGGCGCTGGATGTGGAAGTGCTCGCGCACGGCGGCCACTGCGGGTTTCTGTGCAACTGGCGACTGGAGAGCTGGATCGAACAGCGCCTGCTGCGCGAATTGTCAATCCTTGCGGGCTGAGCGCACGCACGGGTCTTGAGTCAGCCGCTCCCCCGTCAGATGCGGTAGGCCAGCGCTTTCATGACGCCTGCAGTCAGCGCCATCAGACGCTGCACCGGCGCGGGCAGAACATGAGCACCGCTGTCGAGAGCCATCTGTGCATGGCGCGCCTCGTCTTCTTTCATCTGCGCGACGATGGCGCGCGAGCGCTGGTCCTGTGGCGGCAGACGCTCGAGGTGCTCGCCGAGATGGGCTTCGACCTGGCGTTCGGTCGCCTCTACAAATCCCAGGCTCCAGGGATCGCCCGCCAGGCCGGCGCCGGCGCCGATCGCATGGGAGCCGACGTACCACAGCGGATTGAGCAGGCTGGGCCGGCTGCCCAGCTCGTCGAGCCGTTCGGCGCACCAGGCCAGGTGATCTTCTTCCTCGCGGGCGGCTTCGGCCATCTGTGCGCGGATTTCGTCGCTGCGGGCCGTCGCTGCCTGCCCGGCGTAAAGCGCCTGGGCGCAGACCTCGCCGGTGTGGTTGATGCGCATCAGGCCGGCGGCCAGGCGGCGTTCGGAGTCGTCGAGAGGCGCGTCGGGCAGATTCTTTGCCGGCGAAGGGTGGGTGGCGTCGGGTGGCGGGCCGAATGCGGCGCGCAGGCCGCCGTCCAGCTGGCTGAGAATACGGTCGAGAGTCGTGGGTTCGCGCATGGATATTGAATGGTCGGGAGCGGTTTGCATGGTTCGGGATGTTGCGTCCGGCTATTATACTTGCCGCCGTGCAGCCGGCTCGGCATGCACGAATCAGCCGCAAATCGAGGGAAACTTTGACGTGCCGATGATGTCATTGTCTGTCGAGCGCAGACCAAACAAGAACAAACTCCTTTATATGCAATCTTTCGCAATGATCCTGATGTGCGGCTGGCTGGTCTGCCCGGCTGACGCCGCCGAGTGGTCGGGCAAGGGCGAGTTCGGCCTCGTGATCGCCCGCGGCAACTCCGAAACCGAAACCCTCAACCTGGGGCTGAATTTCGAACGCAAGTCCGAAAAGTGGCGTAACCACCTGAGGCTGACAGCGCTGCGCGCTCAAGACGAGGGCCAGCTCAACGCGGAACGCTATACCCTGGGCTACAAGTCCGGTTACAACTTCAACGAAAAATCCTACCTGTTCGGCGCTCTGCGCTACGACCAGGACGAGTTTTCCAGCTACGACTATCAGGCCAGCCTGTCGATGGGTTATGGCCGCCAGATTCTCGATACCGAGACCCATGAGCTGGCGGCCGAGTTCGGCCCCGGTGTGCGCCGGGCCGAGCCGCAAGATCCGCAAGAGCCCACCGACACCAACGTGATCGGGCGTTTGTCGGCAAACTATGCCTGGAGCATCTCGGAGACGGCCGACCTGACCAATGACCTGCTGGTCGAGGCCGGCAGCAACAATACGTTTGCCGAAAACGAGCTGGCGCTGAACGTGACCATCAATACCCGTTTTGCTCTCAAGCTGTCGGGTGCCGTGCGGCATAATACCGAGGTGGACCCCGGCGTGAAAAAGACCGATACGCTGACCACGGCCAATCTCGTTTACAAGTTCGGCGAAAAGTGAGCTATTACAACCACCATCTGTTTTTCTGCACCAATGAGCGTCCCGAGGGCGCCAAACGACCCTCTTGCGGACGCTGTGGTTCAGCCCGGCTGCGCGCTTACGCCAAGTCCCGGCTCAAGGCACTGGGGCTGTCCGGCGCGGGTGCCGCGCGCGCCAACACCGCCGGCTGCCTTGACCGCTGCGAGGAAGGGCCCTGCCTCGTGGTCTACCCGGAGGGCGTGTGGTACACCTACATCGACGAGTCCGATCTCGACGAGATCATCGAATCCCATATCGTCGAGGGACGCCCCGTCAAGCGTTTGATGCTGCCCGCGCGGCTGCCGGTCGCAGAGTGATTGGCTATTGCAGCCCGCTTTCGCTTGCTGTAGAATCCCCGCTCTTTACTGCAACGTTCTCAATATTCTAGCGAGCGGACGGAATCCATGAAAACCTATAGCGCCAGGGCAGAAGACGTGCGCCGCCAGTGGCACCTGATCGACGCCGAAGGCAAAACGCTTGGCAGGCTGGCCACCGAAGTGGCCCGTCGTCTGCGCGGCAAGCACAAGCCGGAATACACTCCGCATGTGGACACCGGCGATTACATCGTTGTGGTCAATGCCGAGAAGATCCACGCCACCGGCCGCAAGATGACCGACAAGATCTACTATCACCACACCGGTTATGTCGGCCATATGCGGTCGATCACCCTTGAGAAACAGCTTGACAGGCGGCCCGAAAAGGTCATCGAGCTGGCGGTCAAGGGCATGATGCCGCGAGGCCCGCTGGGGCGCGCGATGTTCAAGAAGCTCAAGGTTTACGCCGGCACCGAGCATCCGCACGCCGCCCAGCAGCCCCAGCCGCTGGAACTGTAATCTTTTAGGACGACTGAAGACATGGCAACTGAACAGTATTACGGCACCGGCCGACGCAAGACCTCCAGCGCGCGGGTATTCCTGCGCCGCGGCAACGGCCAGATCACCATCAACCGCAAGCCGCTGGAAGAGTTCTTCGGCCGCCAGACGGCGCAGATGATCGTTCGTCAGCCGCTGGAGCTCGTCGAGTTGGCCGACCGCTTTGACGTCAACGTCACCGTCAGCGGCGGCGGCACCACCGGCCAGGCCGGCGCCATTCGTCTGGGGCTGGCGCGCGCCTTGATGGAATACGACGAAGAACTGCGGGGCGAAATGCGCAAGGCCGGCTTTGCCACGCGCGATGATCGCGCCGTCGAGCGCAAGAAGATCGGCCTGCACAAGGCGCGCAAGGCAACGCAGTACTCGAAGCGATAAGCTCGAAGGCGTTCCGGGCCTCGCCCGTCGGGGATGTAACCCCGACCTACGGGTGCCGCAGGCGGTCGAACGACGCCAACGATCTCATTGGGGGATCGTCTAGTGGTAGGACTACGGACTCTGACTCCGTCAGCGGGGGTTCGAATCCCTCTCCCCCAGCCAAAAACGAAAGAGCCCGGCCCCTGGCCGGGTTTTTTCGTTTTTGGCTGGGGGAGAGGGAACGATGTGCAGGCCGCGAAGCGGCCGGAGCAACCCGTAGCGGAGCGAAGGGCAAGCCCGCGTAAGCGGGCGCAGTCCATCCCGTGTGTCAAGAAGCGCCACTGAGACCGGAACGCAGCCCCTGGCCGGGTTTTTTCGTTTTTGGCTGGGGGAGAGGGAGCGATGTGCAGGCCGCGAAGTGGCCGGAGCAACCCGTAGCGGAGCGAAGGGCAAGCCGCGTAAGCGGGCGCAGTCAACCGAGCGGCTAAGCCGCGAGCTCGCTGGAGCGTAGCGACCGCCCGAAGGGCAAGCGGCTGAAGGCCGCGCAGCAATCCCGTGTGTCAAGAAGCGCCACTGAGACCGGAACGCAGCCCCTGGCCGGGTTTTTTCGTTTTTGGCTGGGGGAGAGGGAACGATGTGCAGGCCGCGAAGCGGCCGGAGCAACCCGTAGCGGAGCGAAGGGCAAGCCCGCGCAGCGGGCGCAGTCAACCGAGCGGCGAAGCCGCGAGCCCTGGCCGGCATGCTTTGTATCTGGCTGGGAAAAGAGGATCAGGACGAAAATACCTGACACGTTTCTCCGCCGCTTTGCGTATATATCCAGTAAGAGGGAACTTTGCCCCGATCGTGAAAACACGGGTTGCGCCCGCAAAATCAATGGGCTAGACTGCGCTGCACGAGGTTGTGAGCAGAGTTCCGCAAGTTCCTGTCAGCCCTCCGGAAGCCCGGGCACCAGGGTTCGGCAGCTCGGCGCGTTTCCTGCTACAAACACGAATGAGGAATCACGAACATGAAACTGATGACAACCGCCCGCAAGGCACTCCTGGCCGGCCTCGCCGTTAGCGCCTGCCTCGGCTTTGCCCTCAACGCCCAGGCACAGACCTGCACCATCTCCAACTGGTCCGGCGAGACCGGCGGGCTGAGCGATGCTGACACCGGCACACAAGACACTGCTGCAACCGCCAATCGCCGCTACGGTGGCCCTTGCGGTCTGCGCGTAGATCTCGACGGTACAGTGAGTTATGTCACCGATGACTCGCCGATGAACGAAGCCAGCTATATCACGCGGTTCTATGTGTTTCTTGACGATGCCGGCTCGAACGCCGTGCAGTTGTTTGGTGCCGACAATGGCACCGACGATCAGATTCAGGTCTGGTACAACAGTCCCAACGCCGGCGACCTGACCCTGCGCGTTTTTGATCAGGGCGGCGGATCGACCGATATCGTAGAAGCTGGTGTCGGCGCTGGCTGGCACTCGGTCGAGTTTGAGTGGCAGGCCGACTCCTCAGCGGACATCTTCTACAGCGTCGATGGCGCTTCTGACCTGACCACCACGGTTGATACCTCCGGCCTGGTCATCAACAACGCCAGCCTCGGTAACGTCAACGGCGCCTCTGGCGGCAGCCTCGACTTTGACGACTTCGACTCGCGCCGGACGGATCGGCCGGGCCGCCTCTGCCGTGGGCTCACTGACTCAAGCAGGACAGCCCTTGCCCTTGATGATGTGACGGCAATTTTTGACGAATTTGCAAGCAACGGTGGGACCCCTGCCGCTGGGCAGCCTGACTACGATGAAAGTGGACTTGTTGACCTAAGCGATGTGTCAGCCGTTTTTGATAGGTTCGCGGGCGGTAATGAGGATTGCTCCCTGAATAGCTGAATGCGTGCTTCTATTCGCAACTTACGACGTTTTGATAATATAAGGAATTAAGCGATGTACAGAAAAGGCTTTGCAATCATGGCCGGTCTTCTAATTGCAAGCGCACCCTCGCTCGTGTTTGCGCAAAGTGCTTCGGTCAGCTCTGAAACGGTGAATGTCTCAGCGACATCCGTCACCGTTGACTGGAACTACACCGCTGGCGGAGTCATTGAAGGTGTGGGGCTCGACCTTACTTTTGATGATGGGCTTTTGACTCCTCAGACAAGTGGCACAGATGTCGACGGTTGTCTCAGTGGCGTCACCACCAGTCTTGAGTCTTGCCAGACCATCGCCGCAAACACCATTCGTATCACCTTCCAGAATTTGGGTTCCGCAATTAGCACGGATCAGAGTGGCACGATTACGTTTGATATCGCGGGTGGCGCTAGCGCAGGCGACTTTAGTGACCTTACGCTTGTTGTAGCCAGCACCTCGCCCGCTGGTGAGTCGGTGAATCTCACTGACGGTCGGGTGGAGATTGTCTCCGGCCCCCAATCCGAACTCACTCTGACCCCGGACCCGATGGGATTCGGCACGGTTGATCTCGGCACAATGCCGGTAACCGACACCTTCACGGTTGAAAACGTTGGCCAGGCCGATGCGAATATCTCGAGCGTTGCGCTGGCTGGCCCGGACGCGGAATTCACGATTGCGGCCGACAACTGCACCGGCAGCCTGGCCGCTGGCACGAGCTGCACGATTGATATCCAGTTCAACGCCACCGCCAACGGCTCGTATTCGAATCAGATCGATATCACCAGCGATGCCAACGTCAACCCGAACCCGTCGGCCGACATCGCCGGCAGCGCGGATTCGGTTGCCGATCTGGGCGTCAGCCCGAGCTTCGGCGCGGTCAACCTGGGCACCGTGGTTGTCGGCTCGAGCACCAGCCGAAGCGGAAGCATCTCGAACTCGGGTTCGGCCGCCGGTGATTTCACATGTGACCTGACTGGCGATCCGGAAATCAGCGTGACGCCGTCGCCGCTGAGCGGAACGATTGCCGCCGGTGAATCCACCGATTTCAGCATCGCTTGTGATGTCCCGGATTCAGCGATCGAAGGCGACAGCTACTCGGCAACATTGGCGTGCACCGGGGACAACGGTTTTGATGGCGCGCATGAGATCTCCTGCAGCGCCACCGAGTTCGAGCCTATTCCGGTGCCGACCCTCAGCAACTGGAGCATCGCTCTGCTGACTCTGCTGATGCTGATGGTTGGCGGTATCTCGGTGCGTTTCTTCCGCGCCTGATCCGCTGATCTGAAGGCGACCCCCGTTCGGTCGCCGCGCAGATAAAAGAGAAACCGCCGGGCCTTCCCGGCGGTTTCTCTTTGTCTGGCCAATGCGCCGGCCAGCGCGATATGACCACTGACCCATGACCCCGGCTGCGTACGGGTTTAAAATCCACCGCATGAATCTGCAACAGCTTCTGGAGCGTCTCGGCTTTCTTTCGGAGATCCGCAGCATCGACTGGCTGCGCTATGTAGGCGTGCTGGTCTGGTTTTTGACCGCGCTGACGCTGCTGCTGCTGCCGTGGATGCTGCCGGAAGCGCCGGCAACCGGCGACATCGTCGGCTGGTGGTCGGCGGCCTTGTTGTTCATGCTGGTGCTCTGGCACCCGGTGATCGGCCGACAAAGATCGGCACCGTTCTGGAAGCGGGTGTTGTTGATGCTGGTGCTGTCGGTTTCCGCCTTCGGGGTGACCTACTTCACCAATACCGGGCTGGGCAGCTTGCTGGCCATGCTCCTAGCCGCTCTGCTGCCGTGGATTCTTCCCCTGGTTGTCGGCGTTGGCTGGGTGGTTGGGCTGGCGCTGGCGTTCAGCGTGTGGATCGCCTTCAGCCCCGGAGGCAGCTGGCTGCTGTGGCTGGTGCAACTGCTGATGAACCTGGGCCTGACCAGCTTTCCCTTTATTGCTTCCCTGCTGGCTCTGAAGCAGATGCAGGCGCGTTCGGAGCTGCGGCGGGTGAATTCCGAGCTGCTGGCAACCCAGTCGCTGCTGACGGAAAATACCCGTATCGCCGAGCGTGTCCGAATCTCTCGCGAGCTGCACGACTTGATCGGGCACCACCTCACGGCGCTCACGCTCAATCTCGAGGTGGCCAGCCACACCAGTGACGGCAAGCCGCGCGAGCACGTCGACAAGGCCGCCTCGATTGCGCGCCTGCTTCTGTCTGACGTGCGCGAGGTCGTCAGCGACATGCGCCGCGATGACCAGGTCAACCTCCGCCAGGCGCTGGAAATGCTGGCCGCCGGAGTGCCGGATCTCGATATCGAGCTGGATATTTCCGGCGATCTTGCCCTGACCGATCCCAAACGTGCACAGATCCTGTTGCGCTGCGCGCAGGAACTGATCACCAATACCGTACGGCACGCGCAGGCATCCAGTCTGTGGCTCACCCTGGGCGAAGAGGCGGGGGGCTTGATTCTCAAGGCCCGTGATGACGGCCGAGGCAGCGTCAACCTGTTGCCGGGCAACGGCATCAGCGGCATGCGGGACCGGCTCCGCGAGGTGGGCGGCCGGCTGGATATTGCCACCCGGCCCGGTGCCGGCTTTCAGGTGAAAGCCTGGCTGCCCACGGAGGGTGAGGCATGATTCGGGTGATGCTGGTCGACGATCAGACGCTGGTCAGGCAGGGCGTGCGTTCACTGCTCGAACTGGCCGAGGACATCAGTGTGGCCGGAGAAGCGCCCGACGGCGACACGGCGATCGCAGTCATTCCGCAGATCGATCCCGATGTGTTGCTCCTGGACATGCGCATGCCGGGCAAGAACGGGCTGGAGGTAATGCACGAGCTGTCGCGAATGAAGGCCCTGCCGCCCACTATCATCCTGACGACCTTCGATGACGATGACCTGCTGCTGGCCGGCATTCGCGCGGGTGCGCGCGGCTACCTGCTCAAGGATGTGGCCCTGGAAGAGTTGATCAAGGCGGTACGCGAGGTTGCCCAGGGCAAGACCCTGGTTCGCCCGGCCGTCACTGAACGCTTGCTGAAGGGCCTGGGCCGGATGGAAACCGGTTTCAGCAGCCTGCCAGAGCCCGACCCGCTGACCGCGCGCGAAACCGAAATTCTGCGTTTGATGGCCGGCGGCTATTCCAACAAGGAGATCGCCGGCGCGCTCAGCGTGGCCGAAGGCACGGTCAAGAATCACGTCTCCAGCATTTTGTCGAAAATGGGGGTGCGTGACCGCACCCGCGCCGTTCTCAAGGCGCTGGAAGCCGGCCTGATCTGACGCCCGGCGCCGGGCCTGCTAGAATCGGGTGTTTCCCAGGGAGATTGAATGCCATGTCTCGTTATCTGACCGCGATTCTGTTTTCGCTGCTGCTGGCAGCCTGTGGCGGGCAGGGTTCATCGGAGCCCGCCAGCCAGGACGATGCCGCCGACTCGGCGCCGCAAATGGCCGATGAAGCCGGTTCCGCAGCTGATTCCGCCCGGTCGACAGATGCGGGCGAGGCCACCGAGCCCGGTCTGCCGCCAATTCCGGGTGACGGCGTGGATACCGAGCTGTTCGACGAATATGTCTCCACGCTGGCGGATGATGACTTCGAAGGACGTGCCCCGAGCACCGCGGGCGGGCGCAAGACCGTTGACTATCTGGTCAAGCAGTTCACCGAGCTGGGGCTGGAGCCGGGATACGGCGACAGCTATCTGCAGCCGGTGCCGATGATCGAGCTGACGAATGTCGAGCGCAGCGATCTGTCGATCGATCACGAGGGCGGCGAAATGAACTTCAGCTATCCCGAGCAGATGGTGATCAACTCGAAACGCCTCGGTACCGATCCTCACGGCGTCGAGGACTCCGAGATGGTCTTTGTCGGCTATGGCATTGTTGCCCCGGAATACGACTGGGACGACTATGCCGGCCTGGATGTCGAGGGCAAGACCGTGGTCATGCTGGTCAACGATCCCGGCTTTGCCACCGGCGATGAAGCGCTGTTCAACGGCCGCGCGATGACCTATTACGGCCGCTGGACCTACAAGTACGAAGAAGCCGCCCGTCAGGGCGCAGCCGCGGCGCTGGTGGTCCACGAGACCGAGCCGGCCAGCTACCCCTGGGAGGTCGTGGTCAACTCCTGGTCCGGGCCTGAGTTTGTCCTGGCCAGTGATGAGTCGGCCCCGCGCGTCGCGCTGGAAGGCTGGCTGACCGTCGACAGTGCCCGTGAGCTCTTCAGCAGCGCCGGCCAGGACTACGACGAGCTCAAGGAGAGGGCACAGAAGCCGGGCTTCGAATGGGTCAGCCTTGATGCCACCATGGCGGCGCAGGTCCGTAACGAAACCAGCCGGGGTGAGTCCTACAACGTGCTCGCCCGGATTCCGGGGACCGAGCGGCCGGACGAAGCCGTCATCTACATGGCTCACTGGGATCACCTCGGGCAAGACCCGGAGATTTCCGGCTCCGCCGGCATCTACAACGGCGCCATCGACAATGCGTCGGGGGTCGCGGGGATCCTCGAGATTGCGCGTTTGAACATGCTGGCGGGCCCGGCCGAGCGCACGCAGCTGTTTGCGGCCGTAACGCTGGAAGAGTCCGGGCTGCTTGGATCGGCGCAGTACGCCAATGATCCGGTTTACGCCCCCGGCGACACCGTCGCGGCCATCAACATGGACGCACTCACGATCATCGGGCCCACGCGCGATGTGACCGTGGTCGGTTATGGCTCCTCCGAGCTGGAAGAGATTCTGGCCGAAGCGGCCGAGCGGCAGGACCGCAAGACGCAGCCCGAACCCAGCCCGGAAGGCGGCTCATATTATCGTTCCGATCACTTCAATCTGGCCAAGATCGGCATTCCGGCCCTGTACGCCAAGGGTGGAGTCGACCACCGCGAAAAGGGCCGCGAATACGGTCTCGCGCAGCAGGCCGAGTATCGCGACAAGCGCTATCACAAGCCGGCGGATACCTGGAGCGAGGACTGGGATCTGCGCGGCGTGGCCGAAGATCTGGAGCTGTTCTACACTGTAGGCCGCGCGGTTGCCGACAGCGATCGCTGGCCGGAGTGGTATGACGGCAACGAGTTCAAGGCCATTCGGGAAGAATCCCGGCGCTGAGCGCGCGCCGCCAGCCCGTGCAGGTCGGGGACGCCCCCGACCTGCACGGACGTTTGCAGCCGCGGCCGCTATGCCCGCCCGACGTCGGTATCCTGCGGCGAGTGCAGATACTCGCTCTCTTCGGCTGACTGCATCACCTGATTGACCATTTCTTCCACCCGCTCGCGCGCGGTCAACATGTCGTCGTCGGCCGCGACGGGGCTTTCGGGCTGGTGGGCATACAGCCAGTAGTGCACGGCGCCGGCGATCAGGCCGTCTGCCAGGGCCCAGGGGTCGGCGTCCGGGTTGGCGGCAGCCAGGCGGTTGCCGAGATCGACCACGGCGTCGGCCGCTTCGTCAAAAAGCAAGTCGTGGTTATTGGGCATCAGGAGTCTCTTGGGTCTGCACTTGATTCAGTGGTTGGCGTAGCCAGCCAGCGCTTCGTGCGCCAGCTCTTCACCAAGCCGGATCAGCTCGGAGGCGCGGTGGAACTCGTGCACCAGGCAGGCGTTCTTGGGAACGCTGATCATGATATCCGACTGGAAGATCGCCATGTGATGACGGGCCATGGCCGCCTCCATGGTGTCGAAGGCGCGCATCATCACGGCCATCAGGCCGGGTCGCTTGTCTTTTTCCGGTTCGTCGTCGCGCCAGCCGTTCATGAACTCACGCACCTTTCTCAGCATCCCGTGGGCATCATCGTCCGGTTCTGCCGCCGGCTTCAGCGGCGGCGGCTGCACTGCTGGGGCATTCACGTCGACGACCACGACCAAATCATTGATGGCTCGAAGCGTAGGCGCGATCGGCACCGGGTTGAGAATGCCGCCGTCGATCAGGGTGCGGCCGCGATACGCATGCGGGGTGAAAACACCGGGGATGGCAATCGACGCGCGGATGGCGTCGAACAGCGGGCCGCGGTCCAGCCAGACTTCGCGGCCCTGGTCGAGATCGACGGCAACGGCGGTGAAATCCATTGGCAGTGACTCGATGTCGTAGTGCCCGGTCAGCTCAACCAGCTTGTCGATCAGCTTTCTGCCGCGGATCAGGCCGCCGCCAGAGAAAGTCCAGTCGATGAGCGCCAGAATATGCGATTGTTCGAGCGTGCCGACCCACTCTTCATAGGCATCGAGATGGCCGGCAGCGTGAATGCCGCCGATCAGCGCCCCCATTGACGAACCGGCAATGTGCCGGATTTCCAGCCCGGCCTTCTCGAGTGCGCGAATGACGCCGATATGCGCCAGACCGCGCGCGCCGCCGGCACCCAGCACCAGCGATACGCTCTGTCCGGCAAGGGGGTTTCTCAGCTGCTCCATGCGGCGGATTCTAGCCCATTGGCGGGCGCAGCAACGCGACTTGGCCTCACTCGGCCGGAATGTCGAAGGCCTGGCGCACCCAGGCCAGATAGTGCTGGTCGGTCGAAACCACCTTGCCTGGCGAATCGGAGAGCTTGACCACCGGCTGGCCGTTGCACTCGGTCATCTTGATGACGATGTTGACCGGCTGTACACCGGTATCGTGGGTCAGGTTGGTGCCGATGCCGAAAGACACGTTGATGCGATCGCGAAAGCGCCGCCAGATGTCGGCGGCCTTGGGGATGGTCAGCGAGTCGGAGAAGATCAGTCTGCGCGTCTTGGGGTCGACGCGGTTGTTGCGGTAGTGCTCGATCATCGCCTCGCCCCATTCGAACGGATCACCCGAATCCTGCCGGGCGCCGTCGAACAGCTTGCAGAAATACATGTCGAAATCGCGCAGAAAGGCCTTCAGGCTGTAGGTGTCGGACAAGGCAATGCCGAGATCGCCCCGATACTCGCGCGCCCACACCTCGAAGGCAAAGCGCTGGGTTTCGGCCAGGCGCGGGCCCAGCGCCTGGCAGGCTTGAATGAACTCATGCGCCATCGTGCCGATGGGCACGAGATCGTGCTTGCGCGCCAGCGCGACGTTGCTGGTGCCGCGGAAATTGTCGGGCAGCTCGTCGGCAAGGGTGCCCACGACCTCGTCGTGCCAGGCCCCCGAGAACCGTCGGCGAGTGCCGAAGTCGGAAAACACGAATTCCCCGGGATGCTCCATTGCCTTGACCTGCGCGATCTTGGTCGCCAGGCGCTCGCGCCCTTCCTCGAGGCCATGGGCTGGCCAGCTGTGGCGGGAATACAGCTCGCTGATGATCGCCAGGATCGGCACCTCGAACAGGATGGTGTGCAGCCAGGGGCCGCGAATGCGGATGCTCAACTGGCCGTCTTCTTCTCCGATGTGAACGAAGCGCGACTGCAGATGGAACAGGCGCAGAAACTCGATGAAGTCGGGCTTGACGTAGCGCAGACTGCTCAGATAGTCGAGTTCGTCGGGATCGAGCGTGAGCGTGCACAGGTGCGTCAGCTCGTCTTCCAGATCGCTGCGAATCGCGCGCAGGTCGACACCTTCACTACGGCACTTGAACCGATACTCGACCTCGGCACTCGGAAATTGATGCAGCACCGCCTGCATCATCGAGTACTTGTAGATATCGGTATCGAGCAGGGACTCGATGATCATGCCGGCAGTTTCAGTTCATCGCAGCTGTCGATGAACTCGACGCCGGCCTGCTCCATGTCCGCAAGCCCCTGCTCGACGGTTTCTGCGGCAATGCCGCGGGTAGCGGCGCGATTGAGAATCACCTGAATGCCCGCCGCTTGAAGCTGCAGCGCCGTGGCCCGCACGCAATAGTCGGCGGCCAGGCCTCCGAGCAGCACGTGGCTGACGTCGCGGGCCCTGAGCCACTCGATCACGCCGGTGCTCATTTCCTCGGCGATGTCGTGGTAGCAGGCCCCGTAGGGATGCATGTCAAGCTCGACGCCCTTCCAGACGAAGAAATCGTAGTCGGCTGGTCTGGGCAGCTCGGGAAGCAGCTCAAAGCCATCGGTGCCGGGCACGGCATGCACTGGCCAGTGCTCCTCGACGTTGTCGCCTTCGACGCCCGGCTTGCCGATCATGTCGGGGTTGTCGGTCACCCATATCGCTTTCGGGCTGTGGGCGTCCTTCGAGCCCAGGCGCCAGGCGGCGAACTCCGCCTGCCGATTGAGCTCCGGGCCGATCGTGTCGCCCTCGTCCACCGGCAGTTCATTCGGGCACAGCGGCGTGAAAGTGCGCTGTGCGTCCACGTCAAAGCTGGCAACGTATTGTTTGTGCGGGAGTTTCATGAGATCTTCCGTGGGTCTTCCGTTATTCGGGTCTGTGTCAGTGTATATGCGGATGCGGCACGCTCAAGCCAAGGCCGGCATGGAGCGCTGCAGGTCTGGCGCATGCTTGCCGGTCGGGTGCGTTGCGCTTCGCTTCACGCACCCGGCGACGGAATCTTCGCGAAGACGACGTGGCAGGGCTGGACAGGCGTTGCTTGCGACGGTGTCGGTCCGGCACCTCGTCCGTCGCGGATGTAACTGCGACCTACCTTTTGGGCCCAAGGTGTTGCGGGATGTGATCGTGGCCTGCGTAGGTTGGGGCTACGTCCCCGACGGATGACTGACGCGTCAAGACCCGCACCACGACTGGTGGCGCAGCTTCGCCGATTCCACAGGCCGTGAAGCGTCCCGAATCACTCCAGCGCCTGAATGAAGGCGTCCGCCTCGGCGATGGCTTCATTCATGGCCTCGATCAGCGCTTGGGTGTCGCTCTCGATGCCTTCGAGTTCGTTTCTCAGCGCCGAGATAGCGCGAGCGTTGAGGTTGTGTTTGAGAAACAGCACTTGATCCTGGAACGATTGCAGCACCGGATCCATGGTCGCTTCGGCCCGCTCCATGGCCGTGATCATGCGCTCGTAGCGGCTTTCCGTTTCGTCAAGCAGGTCGCTCGAGCGGCGGCGCAGGTCGGCGCTTTCGTACTCGTCGAGCTCGTCGGACCATTCGTCGAACAGATCTTCGGCCACATCGCGCACCTCGTCTATGCGCGTGCGCACGCGGTCGGCGTTCTTGACGCTGCGTTCATAAGCGTTGCTGAGGCGGTCATAGAGTGCTTCCAGCTCGCCGCCGTCGAAGGCGACCGTGGCACGGAACTGTTCCAGCGCCGAGGCAAACTGTTCGCGGGCCTGGTCCTGGCTGTCACGCGCGGACTCGACGCGGCCCGACAGGATGTCGCGCTTTTCCACGCCGAAGGTCTCGAGCGCGCGGTATTTGACCGATTGGCAGCCACTCAGGGCGGCGACGACGATCAGCAGCAGGCAAAGGGCTTGTGCTCGCGAGTTGGCGATCGGATTCATGGGCGGCTCCGAGGTGATCGGTTTTACATCATACCCGCTTGTACAGGCAAGGCGCAGGGCCTGCCGCTCAGCCGTCGCCCCCCTGCAAGGCGCTTTCGTCGGAAGTTGCGTCATGGCGCCGGCGCCCGGTCAGGCGTTGCACCTGTGCGGTCAGGTCGTCGCCGATCAGGTACAGGATCGGAATCAGGCCCAGAGTGATGACCGTGGCGAACAGGATGCCGAAGGCCAGCGAGGCGGCCATGGGGATGACCATCTGTGCCTGCAGGCTGGTTTCGAAGAACACCATGGGCGCCAGGCCCAGGAAGGTGGTCGCCGAGGTCAGGATGATGGGGCGAAAGCGCAGGCGTGCGGCCTTGATCGCTGCTTCGACACGCCGCTGGCCTTCGCGGCGGTGACGATTGACGAAGTCGACCAGAATCAGACTGTCGTTGACGACAACGCCGGCCAGGGCAATGATGCCGAAAAAGCTGAGCATGCTGATCGGGATTCCCAGAAGCCAGTGGCCGAAGATGGCGCCGATCATGCCAAAGGGGATCACCGACATGATCAGCAGCGGCTGCAGATAGGAGCGCAACGGAATCGCGATCAGCGCATAGATCAGGAAAATGGCCAGACCGGTGCCCATCAGCAGGTCGCTGGCGACCTCCTGCTGGCTGCGGGTAGCGCCTGACAGGCGGTAGCTGACGTTGGGGTGGCCGGCCAGAATCTCGGGCAGGTGCTGCTCGCGCAGCTCGCTGGTGATGCGCCCCGGCTCGGCTACTTCCTTGTCGACCCGCCCGGTGACGCTGATCGAGCGCTGACGGTCGAAGCGGCGGATGACCGACGGGCTGTTGCCGACCTTGACGTCGGCCACGGCCCCGAAGGGCACTTCCGCGCCGTCGGGCGTGCGAATGCGCATGGCTTCCAGATAACCCTCAGAGGTGCGCTGCTCGCGCGGGTAGCGCACCATCACGCGGACGTCGTCCTGGCCGCGTTGAATGCGTTGGACTTCCTCGCCGAAGAAGGCCTGACGAACCTGGCGCGCCAGATCCTGCTGGCTCAAGCCCAGCACCTCGGCCTCGGGCCGGATGTCGAGCTGCAGCTCCTTGAGTCCGCCTTCGAAGGAGTTGCGCACGTCGTAGGTGCCCTCGTAGGCCTGGACCCGCTGTTCGAGCGCCGACGCCGCGGCTTCGAGCTGGTCGAGGTCGCTGCCGACAAGCTGAAAGGAGATATCGGGCCCGCCGCCGCCGGGTCCGCCGCCGGCGTTGCCGATGCGCAAGCCGCGCGCACCGGGAATCTGGCCGACTGCATCACGCCACTCGCGCTGCAGCTCGGTGATGGTGACAGGACCATTTTCGTGTTTTGCCAGCTCCACCAGCATGCCGCCGGAGGTGTCGGAGTCCGACCACGCGAAGACGGTGCGTACGATATCTTCATCCAGGCCGTGTTTTGCCTGCAGCTTTCTGTCGGTGTTTTCCAGCTCGGCCGCCAGATGGTCCAGGTTGGCATGGGTGATGTAGGCGGGTGTGCCCTCGTTCATCTGCAGTTCGACCTGCATGAATTCGCCGGCAAAGTCCGGGAAGAACACGCGCGGAACAATGCCGCCCACGACCAGCCCGATGGAGAGGATGAGGACGGAAACGAACGAGGCCAGCGCAAGATAGCGGTTGCGCAGAAGAACGCCCAGCGTCGGCAGATAGAAACGGTCGATGAAGCTGTACAGGCCGTCGGAGAAGTTGCGCTGGAAGCGAACGAAACGATTGGTGCTGGTCGCTTCGAATTTCCCGACCCGCATGTGCGACAGGTGCGCCGGAAGGATCAGCTTGGATTCGATCAGTGACATGAACAGGCACAGGACAACGACCCAACCGATGGCGGCGAAGAACTGGCCGGAAATGCCCGAGATCATGAGAATGGGCAAGAATGCCGCGATCGTGGTCAGCACGCCGAAGGTGGCCGGAGTTGCCACCCGGTAGACGCCGTTGACGACGTTTTCGGTCGAGTGGCCTTTGGCGCGAATTTCGGTGTAGGCCGATTCGCCGATGACGATGGCGTCATCGACCACGATCCCGAGCACGATCAGGAAGCCGAACAGGCTGATCAAGTTGATGGTGACCCCGAAAGCCGGCAGCAGCCACAGGGTGCCGAGGAAGGCGACCAGCAGACCGACCATCACCCAGAAGGCGAGCTTCAGCCGCAAGAACAGCGCCAGAATCAGAAATACCAGCAGGGCGCCGACCAGCAGGTTCTTGCCCATCATCTCGATGCGGCCGTGCAGGTAATAGGCGATGTCGGCCCACCAGTCGATACTGATGCCCGCGGGCATGTTGCGACGCTTTTCGGTGATGTAGTCGCGCACCTCGTCGGAAACCGCCAGCGCGCTTTGCTCGCCGACGCTGAGCACGCGGATGGCGGTGGCCGGCTTGCCGTTGTGGCGCGCGTAGCGGTCGCGTTCGACGAAGCCGTCGTTGATGTCGGCGATATCGCGCACCAGCACCTTCGAACCGTCAGGATTGCTGCGCACGACAATATCCTCGAAATCGCGGCCGACATAAGCCTGGCCAACGGTCCTGACCAGCACGTCGCCGCCGGCGGTTTCGATGCGGCCGCCGGGCAGGTCCAGCGACGACTGGCGAATGGCCCGGGCGACTTCACCCAGCGTCAGGTCATAGGCGCGCAGCGTTTGTTCGCGCACCTCGATGCCGATCTCGTAGGGGCGGGCGCCGATCAGCTCGGCCCGCGAGACCGAGGGCAGGGCAATGATGTCGTCGCGAATCTCGCGCGCCGTCTCCTTGAGGGTTCGCTCTCCCACGTCGCCAAAGACTGACACCCAGATGACCTCCTGGGTCCAGGTGTTGCGTTGATAGATCGGCCGCTCGGTTTCGGCCGGAAACGTCGCAATGGAGTCCACCCGGGTCTTGATTTCATCAAGGACTTCGAGCACGTCGTATTCCTGATCGACTTCGACCTGAACATTGCCCGAGCCTTCGCGTCCGGTGGCAACGATTTCCCTGACGCCGTCGATGTCCTGGATTGCTTCCTCGATCTTGATCAGCACGCCCTGCTCGACGTCGCGCGGCGTGGCGCCGCGATAGGGCACGGTGACGTTGACGTAGTTGGTCTCGATCTGCGGCTGGATTTCCTTGGTGATGGTGAATGCCGTTACCACCCCGCCGGCAAGCAGGCACAGCATCAGCAGGTTGGCCGCCACCGAATTGTTGGCGAACCAGGCAATCAGGTTGCCGTACCAGTTTCGGTCGGTGCTCATCTGGCGTCCTCCGTCTGCGCGGTTTCATCCTGCGCCAGACCCCGGGCCCGGTCGCTCTGCTCCTGGTCTTGTGCCGGCAGAATGCGCAGCTCGGGTTGATCCGCGCCGGGCGCGCGCACGTTGAGCTTCGTGCCTGGAATCGGCGTGTTGATGGCGGTGGTGATCACGCGTTCGCCGGGCTGGATCGCATTGGACAGATAAACGCGCTCTGCCGTTGAACGCACCACGTCGACGCTGCGGATTTCGAGGCGCTCGTCTTCATCGGCGATATACAGCCGATTGCCCTCGCGCAGGGTCTCGCGCGGCAGCTCGACCAGGCCAGCGGCCGAGCGTCCGTGAATTTCGGCCTGCACATAGCTGCCCATGGGCAGCGGCACGTTGCGATCGGCGCCGAGCAGGCCGTAGGGGTCTTCGATGCGCGCCACCGCCCAGGTCAAGCGCGTGGTTTGCTCGACGACCCCCTCGGTACGCACGATTTTTCCGCTCCAGCTGCCGCGCTCGCCGTTGACGCTGGCGTGAAAGCGCACGCGCGGCGAGGGCTGGTTCTCCTTCCCCGGCCGGGGAAGGTTGACGAACGCCAGGTCGCGGTCGGGCAGCGACAGGCGCACCTCGGCGACATCCACTGCGAAAGCCTCGCCCAGCGTGGTGCCGGTGCTGACATACTGGCCGATGTCGACCGCGCGCGAGCGCACCATGCCGTCGTAAGGCAGCGAGATGCGGGTGCGCTCGAGGTCGCGCCTGGCGCGCGCCACGGCCGCCTCGGCTGCCTGCACGGAAGCTCGGGCCTGCTCCAGCTGCGGAATGCGAAGGACCAGCTCGGAAGGTTCGCGGTCGGCGCTGCCGTGCAGCTGCTGCCAGTCGCGACGCGCCTGCTCGGAGCGCGATTGCTCGTCAGACAGCTGGGCGCGCGCGCCCGCCAGTTCGGCCTCGGCCTGTTTCAACGCCGTTTCGTAGTCACTGCGATCGATCTCGATGAGCACCTCGCCGGCGTGGAAAAAACCGCCGGCTACGAACTGCTCGGATATCTGCGTTACCTTGCCGCTGACTTCGGGCACAAGCGTGGTCTGGGTGCGCGGCTGAACCGTGCCCTGCGCGTGCACGACGAAACGGTCGCCGGCGCTTTCGGCTGCAATGGTGTCGACAAGCATTGCGGTTTCGGTCGGCTCGCGCTCGGGTGGCTCGGGTCGATTGCTGGCCAGGATGACAACAAGGATGATCGAGGCGGCAATCAGGGCCGGCGGCAGGATGTAGCGGCGGAATCTGTTCATGGGGTTTCTCGGGTCCCGGATCGAGGTGTTCGAGCATGCACTCAGCTTGTGCGCATCCTGCCACTGACACAAGCGCCAGCGCACGTGCCAAAAGGCATGAATGCGCCTGCGCCCCGGCGGACAAAGGTCAGCTTTCCGCCGCCGGTGCAGGTGCTATCAGGTAGACTGTTACGGTTTATCAATGGTTTCATCGATGAATCATCAAGTTCATATCAAGACGTCAGAAGAAATCGAAGCCATGCGCGTTGCCGGTCAGCAGGCAGCCAGCGTTCTGGCCCTGCTCGAGCCGCATGTCCAGCCGGGTGTCACCACCGCCGAACTCGATCGCATCGCCCACGAATACATCGTCGGTGAGCTCGAAGCCGTGCCTGCCCCGCTGAACTACAAGGGCTTTCCCAAGTCGATCTGCACTTCGGTCAATCACGTGGTCTGCCACGGCATTCCGGGCGAAAAGCGGCTCAAGAAAGGCGATATCATCAATATCGATGTCACCGTCATCAAGGACGGCTGGCACGGCGATACCTCCAGAATGTTCTATGTCGGTGAACCTTCGGTGAAGGCCCGGCGCATCTGCGAGGTGGCGCACGAGTCCATGGTTCGCGGCATTGCCGTCGTCAAGCCGGGGGCAACGCTGGGCGACATCGGTCATGCCATCCAGACCTATGCCGAAGGCGAGCGCTGCTCGGTGGTGCGCGAGTACTGCGGCCACGGTATCGGTCGCGGCTTTCACGAGGCGCCGCAGGTGCTGCATTACGGCCGCCCCGGTGAGGGCATGGTGCTCGAGGCGGGCATGACTTTCACCATCGAGCCGATGATCAACCTCGGCAAGCGCCATACCCGACTGCTGCCCGACGAATGGACGGTGATTACGCGCGACCGCAGCCTGACCGCGCAGTGGGAGCACACCCTGGCGGTCACCGAAGACGGCTACGATATTCTGACGCAGTTGCCAGATCAGCCCCTGTGATTGATCGATTGAGCGCAGTTCCGGCGACCCGCGACTGCCTCGATCTTGCCGCCCTTGCTGCCCTTGAAGCTCGCCCCGACGCACTCGGACGGGCGTTGAACCGTGCCCGCGAACAGGCTGATTCAGAACTAGGTCGCCAGTTCGCGGCCGGGGCCGAAATCCGTGATCTCGTGCAGGGCCGGGCCTGGGTGGTCGAGCAACTGGTGCTCACCGCCTGGGAGCGTCTGGCCCCACCCGACGATGGGATTGCGCTGTGTGCAACCGGCGGTTTCGGGCGCGGCGAATTGCATCCGCATTCAGACGCGGATCTGCTGATTCTGCTGCCCGCGGGCAGGGCGGTGAACAAGGGCGCACTCGAGCGCTTCGTTCAGGTGCTCTGGGACGCCGGCCTGCATCCGGGGCAAAGCGTGCGCAGCGTCGATGATTGCGTCACCGCCGCGCGTGACGATGTAGCCGTTGCCACCAATCTGATGGAATCGCGCCTGCTGGCCGGCAACGGCTGCCTGCACCGGCAGATGCGCGAGCGCACCGATGCCCCGCTGCTGTGGCCAGCCGCAGAATTCTTCGCCGCCAAACTGGCCGAGCAAGACCAGCGCCATCGGCAGTTTGAAGACACCGTCTACAACCTCGAGCCCAATCTCAAGGAAGGGCCGGGCGGCTTGCGCGACCTGCAGATGATTGCCTGGGTCACGCGTCGTCATTTTGGCACCTCCACCCTGCACGGCCTGGTTGAGTACGGCTTTCTTGGCGAGCGCGAGCACGAAGCGCTGGTGGCCGGCCGCGAACATCTCTGGCGCCTGCGCTGGGCCTTGCATGAGACCGCCGGGCGGGCCGAAGAGCGTCTGCTGTTCGAGCACCAGCGCCGGCTGGCCGAGCGTTTCGGTTTTGGCCGCTGCCGTGAAAGCAACGAGCCGGTCGAGCGCTTCATGCAGATTCATTACCGCAAGGTCATGCAGCTCGAACGCCTCAACGAGCGGCTGCTGCAAAGCTTCGATGAGGAGCTGCTGGCCGGCCGTCGTCATCTGCCTTCAGCCGATATCGATGCGTTTTTCCGCATTCACCACGGCTATCTGGAGCTCAAGGATGAGCACGCGTTGGTGCAGCATCCGGAGCAGATCATGCGCATGTTCTTGCTGCTGGCTGATCATCCCGAGGCGCGCGGCGTACGCGCAACCACCATCCGGCGGGTACGCGAACATCTTTACCTCATCGACGAGAGCTATCGCCGCGATTCGCGGGTTCTGGGCGCCCTCCTGGCGCTGCTCAGACGCGATCGCCTGGTGCACAGTCAGCTTGCCCGCATGAATCGCTATGGCGTGCTGGCCGCGCTGCTGCCCGAATTTGCGCAGGTCACCGGCCGCATGCAGTTCGATCTGTTTCATGCCTATACGGTCGATCAGCACATCCTGTTCGTGATTCGCAACCTGAGGCGCTTTGCCTGCGCCCGACAGCCGGAACGATTTGCGCATGCCATCGAGGTATTCGGCCGCATCGAGCGACCCGAGGTGCTCTATCTGGCGGCGCTGTTTCACGATATTGCCAAGGGCCGCGGCGGCGACCACTCAGAGCTGGGTGCCGCAGACGCGCGCAAATTCGTCGACCGGCTGGATATGGACGGCAACGACCGCGACCTGGTGGTCTGGGTGGTGTCAGAACACCTGCTGATGTCGCGCACCAGCCAGCGAGAGGACATCTCCGATCCGGAGGTGGTGAACGCATTTGCCGAACGAGTCGGCAGCCAGCGTCGTCTTGATCACCTGTACGTGCTGACGGTTGCCGACATCGCTGCAACCAGCCCGCGATTGTGGAACTCCTGGAAGGACAGCCTGCTGTGGACACTCTACAAAGCCGCTGCCGCCGCCCTGGCCCGCGGGTTGGAGCATCCGTTCGACCGCCGGACCAGCCTTTATCGGACGCGCGCCTCGGCGCTGGCCGCGTTGCGCGCGCGTGGATATGCCACGCAACAGGTCGAGCGCTGCTGGCGCCACCTCCCGGAGCGCGCCTTCCTGCGCCTGGATGCCGAACAGCTGGTCTGGACAACGGCTGAAGTGCTGGCCGCTGATGAGTTGCCGCTGGTGGGTGCCCGCCGCCTCGAAGACAAGGGCATCAGCGAGATTTTCGTTCAGGCCGAGGACTTTGCCGGCCTGTTTGCCGTGGTTGCACGCGAGCTTGATCGCATGGAGCTCGATGTGCTGGCCGCACGCGTGATCACGACCGCTGACGGCAAGAGTTGGGATATCTTCCAGATCATGGACGCCAACAGCCAGCCGCTCCACGACTCAGACGTCGGGCGGCTCAAGCGCCTGCTGGTGGCACAGCTGGCCGCACGCGATGTTCGCCCGCTGCCGGCCCGGCCGGTGCCTCGCCGCCTTCAGCCTTTCCTCGGTCGCTCGGAAATCACGTTGTCAAGACGCGACGGCCTGACCCGGCTTGCGGTTGCCGCCACCGACCGCCCCGGGCTGCTGTCAGCCATCGCAGAAGCCCTGGTCAGCCGCAGCCTGCGCCTGCACGACGCCCGGGTCGCCACTTTCGGCCAGCGCGTCGAAGACGTGTTCACCATCACCGATGCCCACGGGCAGCCGCTGGACCGTGAAGCTTGCATGGTGCTGGAAGACGAGCTGCGGAAGCGACTGGATGTGGGGTGAAAGTGTGAAGTGTGAAGTGTGAAGTGTGAAGTGTGAAGTGTGAAGTGTGAAGTGTGAAGTGTGAAGTGTGAAGTGTGAAGTGTGAAGTGTGAAGTGTGAAGGTTTTTGCGAGATCTTGTTGTTGGTGTTGTTGGTTTTGATTCTTTACACTTCACACTTCACACTCAACACTTACTAAAAAATGTCGAACGAACTCAATGAGCTCCAGCTCGCCATCGAAGCCGCCTGGAACCGTCGCGACGCACTCTCGCCGGAGTACGACAACCATGAGCTGCGCGGCCAGATCGATACCTGTCTGCAAGGGCTGGAAAGTGGCGAGCTGCGGGTGGCCGAGCCGGACGGCAGCGGCGGCTGGCAGGTCAATGGCTGGCTCAAGCAGGCCATTCTGCTGCACTTTCGCATCACCCCCAACCGCGTGGTGGAAGGCGGCGTGAGCCGCTACTTCGACAAGGTCGATCTGCGCTTTGCCGACGAAATGGATTCGCCCGAGCAGTGCGGCGCGCGGGTGGTGCCCACCGCGACCGTGCGCCGCGGCGCGCATATCGGCAACGACACCGTGCTCATGCCCAGTTACGTCAATATCGGCGCCTTCGTGGGCGCCGGCAGCATGATCGATACCTGGGCGACGGTGGGTTCGTGCGCCCAGATCGGCGCGGGCGTGCATATCTCCGGCGGTGCCGGCATCGGCGGCGTGCTCGAGCCGCTGCAGGCCAGCCCGACCATCATCGAGGACGGCTGCTTTGTCGGCGCGCGCTCGGAAGTGGTCGAGGGCGTGGTCGTCGAAAAGGGCGCGGTCATCGGCATGGGCGTGTTTCTGGGCCAGTCGACGCGAATCTACAACCGCGAGACCGGCGAGGTGATCACCGGGCGCGTGCCCGCCGGCTCGGTGGTGGTCGCCGGCAGCCTGCCGGCAAATGACGGCAGCCACAGCCTGTATGCAGCCATCATCGTCAAGCAGGTTGACGAGAGAACGCGCTCGCGCACCTCGGTCAACGAGCTTCTGCGCAGTGCTGAGTAATTGCTTCCCCGGCAATCAAGATCTTGTAACCACGGCAGACACGGAAGGGTACGGAGAAAACCGGATTGAATCTCTTTTTGAGGCCTTCCCTGAAGACATGAGCTTTCCGTGACCATCCGTGCCTTCCGTGGGTTTTGAGGTTTTACACAGCCGGGCCCTACCGTAGAAGTAATGGGTGTAGCGCGACCCGGGTCTAGACGTCGACCGCGCGCTCGCCGATGAACACGTAGTAGAGCAGCGGCACCAGCAGCACGGTCATCAGCGTCGAGATCAACAGGCCGAAGATCAGCGAAATCGCCAAACCATTGAAGATCGGATCGGTCAGGATGAAGGCCGCACCTACCATTGCCGACACCGCCGTGAGCGCGATCGGCTTGAGGCGCACGGCCGCGGCCTTGATGACGGCATCGTTGAGTGAGACGCCTTCATCGAGCAGCTGGCGGATGAAGACCACCAGCAAAATGGAGTTGCGCACGATGATGCCGGCCAGCGCAATCATGCCGATCATGCTGGTGGCGGTGAACTCGTGGCCGAGCAGGGCGTGGCCGGGCAGGATGCCGATCAGCGTCAGCGGAATGGGCGCCATGACGATGAGCGGAATCAGATAAGCGCGAAACTGCGCAACCAGCAGCAGGAAGATGGCGAACACGCCCACGGCGTAGGCCGTACCCATGTCGCGGAAGGTCTCGTAGGTGATCTGCCACTCGCCGTCCCATTTCAGCGCCGTCGTGCCGGGCCAGTCGGGCGCGCTGATCCAGTACTGAGCGGGCCCGTCGTCGTCGCGGAACAGCCTGGCCGCCATCGCGAACATGCCATACAGCGGTGAATCGATGCGCCCGGCCATGTCGGCGGTGACGTAGACGACCGGCAGCAGGTCCTTGTGCTGGATGACGCCCGGCCAGTCCGACGGCTCGATGCGGGCAACATCGGCGATGCGCACGATCTCACCGTCGCGGGTGGCCACCGGCAGCGACATCAGCGCGGCCGGCTGGGCTCTCACCCCCTCGTCGAGCATCACGCGGATGGGCACGGCGTACTTGGCGCCGGGCTCGCGCAGATAGCCGACGTTGCGCTCGCCCAGGGCCAGCGCCAGGGTATCGACCACCTGTGCCTGACCGACGCCCAGGGTAGCGGCGCGATGGCGGTCGACGATCACCTGCCAGCGCCGGGTCGGTGCGGTAATGGTGGTGTCGATATCGACCAGGCCGTCGATGCGGCGCATGTCGTCGGCGAGCTCGCCGGCAAGTTTCTCGCGCGCGGCCTGCGTCGGCCCGTAGACTTCGGCCACCACCGGCGCGAGCACCGGCGGGCCGGGGGGCACCTCGACGATCTTCACCGCGGCGCCGAAGCGCTCGCCGATTTCCGTCAGCGGCGCGCGCAGCGCGCTGGCGATGTCGTGTGATTGTTCATCGCGCTTGTCGACGAGGTTGACCTGCAGATCGCCCTGCCAGGGCTCGGCGCGCAGGTAGTACTGGCGCACCAGGCCGTTGAAATTGATCGGCGCCGAGGCACCGGCATACGCCTGCCAGTTGGCAACCGAATCGACGCCGGAAAGATGCTCGCCCATGGCCAGCAGAACCCGCATGGTCTCTTCCATGGGCGTGTCCTCGGGCATGTCGACAACAACCTGAAACTCGGATTTGTCGTCGAAGGGCAGCATCTTCAGAACCACCGCCTGAAAGACGGGCAACAGGGCCACCAGCAGGGTCAGCCCGACCACGCCGCCGGCCAGCAGCCAGCGATTGCGCCGCGCGTGCCGGTCACCGCCCAGAAACGGCGTGAACAGGCCGGTGAAAAAGCGCTTGAGGCGCGGGTTGATGCCCTCGATGGAGCTCTCGCCGCCGCCTTCGCCCTGGCTGGCGGCATCGCGTTCGGGGCGCAGCAGGCGCACGGCCAGCCACGGGGCGAGCACGAAGGCAATCACCAGCGACAGCAGCATGCCCGCCGAGGCATTGATCGGAATCGGACCCATGTAGGGGCCCATCAGGCCGGTGACGAAGGCCATCGGCAAGAGCGCGGCAATGACCGTGAGCGTGGCCATGATGGTCGGCGTGCCGACTTCGTCGACGGCGACCGGCACTACCTCGCGAATCGGACGCCGGGACACGCTGATGCGCCGATGCACGTTCTCGACCACGACGATCGCGTCGTCGACCAGGATGCCGATGGAAAAGATCAGGGCGAACAGCGAAACGCGGTTGAGGGTGAAACCCCAGGCCCAGGAAAACACCAGGGTGAGCAGCAGGGTGACGAGCACCGAGATGCCGACGATCAGCGCCTGGCGCCAGCCCATCGTGGCCATGACCAGCAGGATGACCGAGATGGTGGCCGAGATCAGGTCGCGGATGAGCGAGCGCGCCTTGTCGGTGGCGGTCTCGCCGTAGTTGCGCGTCATCAGCACTTCGGTATTGTCGGGAATGACCTGACCGCGCAGCATTTCGACCCGCTGCCCGACGGCGTCGGCGATATCGATGGCGTTCTCGCCCGGTTTCTTGGCCACCGCCAGGGTCACGGCCGGATGCACGCCGCCGGTCTGGCCCTGACTTTCCGGACCGAAGCCGAGCATCACGCTCTGGTCGGGCACGCCCCGGCCGCGCTGTACCTCGGCGATGTCGCCCAGGCGCACGGCTGTGCCCTCGTGCTGGCCGACGACGAGCGCGCGCACGTCTTCGACGTGCTCGATCAGGCTGCCGGGCTGAACCGGAATCGAAACGCCATCGCGCACGATCCGCACCTCGCCGGCGGCGCTGTTGGCGGCACGCACGGCCTCGCGAATGGCGGGCAGGCTCAGGTTGTAGCCGGCCAGCCGCGCGGGGTCGAAGCGCACTTCGACGCGGTCGGGCAGGCCGCCGATGGTGTAGACATCGCGGGTGCCGGTCACGCGCTTGAGCGCAACCTCCAGAGTGTGGGCCAGGCGGGTGAGGTCCTCGCCGGTCTGATGACCGGTGGGGTCGTAGAGCGTGAGGCTGACGATCGGCACATCGTCGATGCCCTTGGGCTTGACCACCGGCTGGCCGGCGCCCAGATCGGCCGGAAACCAGTCCTGATTGGAATAGACCTTGTTGTACAGGCGCACCAGCGCGTCCTGGCGCGGCACGCCGACCTCGAACTCGACGGTGATCACCGCCAGGCCCTGGCGGGTGGTCGAATAGACGTGCTTGACGCCGGAGATCTCGTCGAAGATCTGTTCGCCGGGGTTGGTGATCAGATGTTCGACCTCGCGCGCGCTGGCGCCGGGGAAGGGCACGAACACGTCGGCCATGGTCACATCGATCTGCGGCTCTTCTTCCTTGGGCGTGATGATGACCGCCAGTATTCCGGCGATGATGGCCACGGCGGCCAGCAGCGGCGTCAGGCGCGAGTCCTGAAACGCGCGGGCAATGCGGCCCGACAGGCCAATGGCTGGCTGTTGTTCGCTCATTGCTGCGCCTTGCTGGCAAACACGGCTTCGGGATCGAGTGCGACTTCCTCGCCCTCCTCGAGGCCGGAGAGCACTTCGAGGCGGTCACCCTCGCGGGTGCCGATGCGCACCTGGCGCAGTCTCGGCGCGCCGGAGTTGCTGCGCACGAACACCGCGCGCAGTTCGCTGCGCTCGAGCAGGCTTGCGGCCGGAACCCACAGCGCCTCGCGCGTGGCGACCGCCAGCATCACCCGCACCAGCTGGCCGGGATAGGCGTCCATTTGTCCGTTCTCGAAGGTAATGCGCACGTTCACGCCGTGCCCGGCCGCGCCGGCGAAGGGAAAGCGCGTGATCCGGTCGATGGCCATTTCCCGACCGTCGTCGAGCAGGATGCGGAAATCTTCCTTGCCGTCGACCCGATCGATGTAGCGCTGCGGGATCGAGACCACCACGCGCAGCGGGTCGAGGGCAAAGCCGCTGAGCAGCGGCTGGCCCGGCTGCACGGACTCGCCGACTTCGACATGGCGTGCGGTCAGCACGCCGCCGTATGGGGCAACGATACGCGTGTATTCAAGCTGCTCGCGGGCTTCTTCGACGCCGCTGCGGGCGCGGCTGGCCTGCGCTCGGGCCGCGCTGAGCGCGTTGCGGGCCGCGTCGAGATCCGACTGCGAGGCGACGCCGCGCTCGGCCAGGGGCTCGATTCGCGCGAAGCGCTGCCGGGCGTCGGCAAGGCGGGCCTCGGCTTCGTCGAGCGCGGCCTCGGCCTGCTGCATGCGGGCGCGCTGCTCGGTGTCTTCGAGCTGCGCGATCAGGGCACCGGAATCGACTGTGTCGTCCACGTCGAAGGGCAGCGCCACGATGCGGCCGGCCGTCTGAGCCGAAACGGTGCTTTCCTGAACCGCCTCGACCACGCCGTCGAGCCGGATCGACTCGACCAGGCGGGCTCGTTCCACGGGCGCCCACTGCGCGGCGGCTGCCGGGCAGGCCAGGGCAATTGCCCATGCGGCTGCGGCCGCCACAAGAAAGGTTCGGGTGTTCATTTGCATCCCCTTCGGCTCAGCGGGTCGTTAATATTAGAATTATACGATATGGTGGCTGCAGCGTCGATATCAAGCGAGGGGCGACTTGCCTCCGGCAAGGGCAGCGCCCATGTTGAAAGACATGATTGCAATCTACGTTATCAACAGCTGCGACACCTGCAGGAAAGCGCGCAGGTGGCTCGATGATTCCGGCCGGGACTATTGCCTGCACGACCTGCGGAAAGACGGGCCGGATGAGGCCGTGCTCCGTAGCTGGGTCGAGGCGGTGGGCGTCAAGCGCCTGGTCAATCGGCGCTCGACAACCTGGCGCGGCCTCTGCGAGGATGAGCGTGCATCTGCGTCGAATCCGGAGACGGCACCCGGTGTTCTCAGTCGCCACCCGACGCTGATCAAGCGCCCGGTCTTCGAGCTGGGCGACACGGTGCTGGTCGGTTTCGATGAATCCGTCAGACAGGCGCTGTAGACTGTTACGCATGGATACGCCCGCGGATCGCCCTTCACTCAAGACCGTCACTCGCGAGCAGCGCGAGGCCCGTGAGCATGAACTATCGCCGCTGGCAACTCGATCGACGGCCACGCGCGGTCGCGAAGTCGACGAGGCGCCCGATCCCTACCGCACGGCTTTCGAGCGCGACCGCGACCGGGTCCTGCACTCCAAGGCCTTCCGGCGGCTCAAGCACAAGACTCAGGTCTTCATCAATCCGGAAGGCGATCACTTTGTCACCCGCATGACGCACACCCTGCAGGTCACCCAGGTGGCGCGTGCCTTGTCGGCCGCGTTGGGCCTCAATGAAACCCTGACCGAAGCCATCTGCCTGGCTCACGATTGTGGGCATACACCATTTGGCCACACCGGCGAGGCAGCGTTGTCGGAGTATGCCGACGATGGCCAATGGCTGCATTCGGAGCAGGGCGTGCGTATCTTTCGGGTGCTTGAACCCCGCAACCTGACCTGGGAGGTACTCGATGGCATTCGCGCCCACACCTGGCGCGTCAAGCCACCGCCGCACACGCCGGAGGGCTGGGTCTGCCGCTACGCCGACCGGATCGCCTACCTCAACCACGACCTCAAGGACGCGCTGCGGGCCGGCGTCATCGAACCCGCAGATGTGCCTGCCGACGTCATCGCAGTGCTGGGGCCACTGGAAGAGCGTGGCTGGATCAACGTCATGATCGAGGCGGTGATCGAAGAATCGATTCGTCGCGGCAAGGTGGTGATGCGCGCCGACGTGCTGCAGGCCATGCGGGGCTTTCGCGAGTTCATGTTCGAGCGTGTTTATCTGCGCCCCGAGGCGCAGGCGCAGAATGCGAGAGCCCGCGCGGTCATCCATCAACTGGTCGATCACTTGCTCGCCCACCCCGAGCACATACCCGACAGCTACTGCCTGGCCGATGACGACCGGTTGACTCAAGTGCTCGATTTTGTCGCCGGCATGACCGACCGCTACGCACTGAGCCTGCACGACCGGTTGTTCCGCCCGCGAGGCCTCGTGTAGCCCTCACCCACCAATCGTATTCCTGATTTCCGCGCCCCCCGAGCCGTGGTTGCAGGCCTGATTCAGCCGTTGGCAAGAACGCTTCGGCGGGGCAGTGTGTCGGGCCAAAAGGTGATGCAGATCAAATGTTTGTTTGCTCACCGATGCCCAATCTGTTAAGATCTTATTAATATCGAGCTTCGGTAGCGCGTTCGAGCAGCAAGCCTGAAGGGGTTCGTTCGCTCCGGCGTACCTGTTTGTGCGGGTACGCTGCCGGGGCGGCTCATTACCGTTCTGCCCGGTGCTGCGTGGCTGCCGAAGGTAACCCACAGTTCCTATCAAGGGAGACGAACATGCGCAAGTCATCCTGGTTGAAGCTCTCTGCGTGTCTGGTCATGGTCTGTTTATTGTCCGTAGCGAATGCTTCGGAAGGGCAGGACGAGGCCGATATTCTCAGAGGGCAGATCGACCGCATGCAGCAGCAGCTGCTGGAAATGCAGCGTCAGCTTGACGAGTTGCGTGCCGAGCGTGACGACGAGGAGCAGCAGCGCGAAGAGATGGAGTCGCGCCTGGCCGAGGTCGAAGACGCCGGCGCTGACGAAGAGCAGGTCAAGGAGATCGCCGCCAGCACCTACGACGAGAAGAAGTCGAACGAGATTCATGTTGGTGGCGCCGTTCGCTTTCAGTACAAGTACGAAGACTACTCCAAGCCGACCAAGCGCCAGGACGGGGTCTTCGAGATGGACACCATTCGCCTGAATTTCGACGGCAGCATCGGTGATGTCCTGCTTTCGGCAGAGTACCGCCACTATGACTACATGGACGTGGTCCATCATGCCTGGGTCGGCTATGACTTTACCGACTCGCTTCAGGGCCAGATCGGCGTCAACCAGGTGCCTTTCGGAGTCACTCCGTACAACTCGCACAGCTTCTTTTTCAGCTCGAACTACTACCTTGGCCTCGAAGATGACTACGACTTCGGCATCAAGCTGATTCACGATGACGGCCCGCTCAATCTGCAGGGCGCTTTCTATCTGAACGACGAGCACGGTGCAGGCGGCCCCGGCGGAGCGGAAAGCTACTCCTACAATATCGTCGGCACTCGTGCCCCCGGTGAGGACGCTTTTGCCGATCCGATCAACGGTGCTTTCGATAACAACATCTTCAACGCGCGTGCCGCCTATACCTTCGGTTACGACACCGATTACTCCACGGAAATCGGCTTGTCGGGACAGTACGGGGGCGTCGTTGACGGTTCAGGCAGCAATATCGGCGACCAGCAGGCTGTTGCCGCGCATCTGGTCGGCAACTACGGTCCGTGGAACCTGCAGCTGCAGGCCACCAAGTACGACTACCGGATGGATGACGGCTGGGATCGCATGGCCGTGGGCGCCTACGCCTTCTACGACACGATTGCGTCCAAGGCCACAACCTATACCGGCAACGTGGCCTACAGCCTTCCGGTCAACTGGGGCCCGGTCTCGAATCTGACCTTCTACAACGACTATTCACTGGTGACCGACAAGTCGGCCGACCTGGCCGACACCTGGATGAACGTCACCGGCGTTTCCGTGACCGCGGGTGGCCTGTTCACCTATATCGATCTGGTCATGGCGGAAAACCAGCCGTTCATCGGCGGCACCATGGACTCGCCCACCAAGAGTGGCACCAATACGCGGCTGAACATCAACTTCGGCTACTACTTCTGATTGGAGTGGGTTCATCAGGCCCGATGCCGCCCGGGGGTGCTGACAGCACCCCCGGGCGGCATCGGGCCTTTTTTCCTGCAAATGAGCTCGAACAAAGGGAGAACAATGCATGAGCAAGCTTGACGAAAGGGATCCGAAGCCAAGGGAAATACAACAGATCGAACGGATTTACGACACCGACTACGAAGTCGGCCAGGACAACGTCGAAGCCATGGGGATGGATATTCACCATCCTGTCTTCGTTATCACCGCGACGTTGATGGTCCTGTTCGTAATCCTCTCGCTGATCTTCCCCGATGCTGCCAATGAGCATCTGACCAATACACGCAACGGTATCCAGAGCATCTTTGACTGGTTGTTCCTGACGGCCGGCAACATCTTCGTGCTGTTCTGCCTTGCGCTGATTCTGCTGCCGTTTGGCAAGATTCGGCTCGGTGGTCAGGATGCCAAACCCGAATTCAGCTACCTGTCCTGGTTCGCGATGCTGTTCGCGGCCGGCATGGGCATCGGTCTGATGTATTTCGGGGTCGCTGAGCCCGTCAGTTACTTCAATAGCGCAGAAGGCGGTGGGCCGCTGAATGTGGGCCCCGGTAACGCGGGTGCTTCCCTTGGCGCGACCATGTATCACTGGGGGCTGCATCCCTGGGCGATCTATGGCGTCGTCGCGCTGTCGCTGGCCTTCTTCAGCTACAACAAGGGCCTGCCGCTGACCGTCCGCTCGGCCTTTTATCCCCTTCTGGGGGATCGTGTCTGGGGCTGGTTCGGCCATATCATCGATACCCTGGCGGTACTCGCGACGCTGTTCGGCCTGGCGACCTCACTCGGGCTGGGTGCCCAGCAGGCGGCCAGCGGGCTGGCGTTTCTTTTTGACATCGACGGTGGCCTGATGACCCAGGTTGCCATCATTTTCGGGGTCACGGTCATTGCCCTGATCTCCGTGGTTCGCGGTATCCATGGCGGGGTTCGTCTGCTCAGCAACACCAACATGTTCATCGCCGCAGCCCTGCTTCTGTTCACGATCATTGCCGGTGGCCTGGCCGCTTTTGCCTCCAACGTGGGCACGACCGTCCTGGGATACGTGCAATCCTTCCTGCCCCTGAGCAACCCTGTGGGCCGCGAAGACTCCGGTTTCTATCACGGCTGGACCATCTTCTACTGGGCCTGGTGGATCTCCTGGTCGCCGTTTGTCGGCATGTTCATCGCTCGCGTTTCGCGTGGCCGCACCGTGCGGGAGTTCATGACGGCCGTTCTGGTGGTGCCGATGATCGTGACCGTGATCTGGATGACCGCTTTCGGTGGTGCCGGCATTGATCAGGTCAAGAATGGCATTGGCGCCCTGGCCAGCGGCAGCAGCGGCACCTCGCTGGCACTTTTCGAGATGCTGGCCGAATTGCCGATGACGACGATCACGTCGTTTCTCGGTATCGTTCTGGTTCTGGTGTTCTTCATCACCTCCTCGGACTCCGGCTCGCTGGTCATCGACAGCATCACTGCCGGCGGCAAGGTCGATGCACCGGTGCCCCAGCGTATCTTCTGGGCTGTCATCGAAGGTGTCGTTGCTGGCGTTCTGCTGGCCGTGGGCGGCGACGCGGCCCTTACCGCGCTGCAGTCCGGTGCGGTCAGCATGGGCCTGCCCTTCGTGATCGTGCTGCTCGCCATGTGCGTCAGCCTGGCCAAGGGCTTGAACCACGAGCTCACCTTGATCAAGCTCGGCCGCGTCTGACGCGGCAACCCGCAAAACAGCAGCTGCAACAACAAGAAGAAACGGCCCCGCGACCGCAAGGCGCGGGGCTTTCCTTTTCTGATTCTTTGCCGGGGGATTGCCAAGCGCAGGAGCGCTGGCTACGATAGGCTTCATTGCGGGCGTCGTATAATGGTATTACCCGAGCTTCCCAAGCTCGTGACGAGGGTTCGATTCCCTTCGCCCGCTCCATCTTTGCCCCTGCTGCTGTTGTCATTGGATGGCAGTGGGGCTTCCACATCAACGTCCCACTTTCGGTGCTCTCAATAGGTCGCGGTTACATCCGCGACGGACGAGGTACCGGATCGACGCCAATGCAAGCAACGCATGACCAGACCCGCCCCGTCGTCCGTCGGGCACGTAGCCCCAACCTAGGCAGCCTACGGTCACATTTCGCAACACCTTGGACCCAGACCGTAGGTCGCGGTTACATCCGCGACGGACGAGGTGCCGGACCGGCACCAACGCAAGCAACGCGTGCCCAGACCCGCCACGTTGTCTGGCCGCGCCTCCGGCGCGGCCCGTCCAAGGCCGTGACCGTGGCTTCAGACCAGGGCTTCGGCGAAAGCCTGAACGGAGCGTTCCAGCGCTTCGAGGTCGTAGCCTCCCTCCAGCGACGCCACCAGGCGCCCTCCGGCATGTCGGTCGGCAATCTTGCGCAATTCCTGCCCGATCCAGAAGAAGTCCTCGTCCTTGAGCCGAAGCTGCGCCAGTGGGTCGGCGTTGTGGCCATCGAAACCGGCCGAGACCAGAACGAGCTGGGGCTTGAAAGCCGCCACCCGCGGCAGAAGCTCCGACAGCCAGGTGCCGCGAAAGGCATCGCTGTTGGCGCCGGGCGGGAGTGTGGCGTTGTGCACGTTGTCGGCCAGGGTTGTCTGCGGATCGCCTGTGCCCGGGTACAGCGGCGACTGGTGTGAGGAGGCGAACAGGATCTTGCTGTTGTCGGCAACGATTTCCTCGGTGCCGTTGCCGTGGTGGACGTCAAAATCGCAGATCGCAACGCGGCTCAAGCCGTGTGCGGACAAGGCACGCGCTGCGGCCAGGGCGATGTTGTTGTAGATGCAAAAGCCCATTGCGCGCCCGGACTCGGCATGATGTCCTGGCGGGCGGATCACGGCAAAGGCGCGCTGACAACGCCCCTGGATGACATGATCGACGCCGTCGCAGGTCGCGCCCGCGGCCAGCCGCGCGGCGCGCATCGAGCCGGGGCCGAACCAGGTGTCCGGATCAACGGCCTCGCGTTTGCCTTCGGAGTGGATGCGTTCGATGCGCTCGAGGTAGTGCGGGGCATGAGCCAGTTCCAGGGTGGCCGCGTCGATCGGCGTGGCCTGGCGAAAGTGGAGACTGTTCATGCGCTGAAGTCCGCGCATGGCGGCAGCCAGGCGGGCCGGGCGTTCCGGATGCCCATCGGGCGTTTCGTGGCCGGCGCAGTCCGGATGCGAAAAAACGCGGAGCACGAGCGGTCAGCCCTTTTTGCGCTCGTGATTCCACAGCACTTCGCCGGCGCCCGAGGCTCGGGCTACCGTACGCGCGATCACGAAAAGCAGGTCCGAAAGTCGGTTGAGGTAGCGGACCGCCGGCGCATTCACCGATTCGATACCGGCCAGGGTGATCAGGCGGCGTTCTGCGCGACGGCAGACCGTGCGCGCCAGGTGTGCCTGCGCGGCCGCCGGCGAGCCGCCGGGGAGGATGAACTCCTTGAGCACCGGCAGGGATTCGTTGAGCCGATCAAGCTCGCTCTCCAGCCGATCGATATGCCCGTCGGTGATCATCTCGCTTCCGGGGATGCAGAGCTCGCCCCCGAGGTCGAACAGGTGGTGCTGAATATCGAGCAGCAACCGAGCCAGTCTGGCGTCGGTCTCGGCGCGCTGGAGCTCGGCGATGACCACGCCGATGACCGAGTTCAGCTCGTCAACGGTGCCATACGCTTCGACTCGCGGGCTGTCCTTGGCTGTGCGTTTGCCGTCGCCCAGGCCGGTGCTGCCGTCGTCGCCGGTGCGTGTATAGATCTTTGAAAGTCGATTACCCATGGGGGGATTATAGTTTGTTGGCTGGTTGGCTGGTTGGCTGGTTGGAGAATTGGCGCCCGCTCGCTGCAGGTTCACTGGGGCTGCGTTAGTCTGTGAAGTGGGATTGCCGCTGGAGTCGAGCCATGACAGTCAAAGCCCTGCCATATTATCTTGCCAACCGCGCCGCGTTCGCCAACGAAGACCTCGAGGTGATCGACAAGCACACCGGCAGCGTCGCCTGGCGGGTGGCGCAGGCCGATGGCGCGGTTGTCGATGAGGCCATTGCCGCGGCCGTGAAAGCGACCCGGCCGATGGCCGAGCTGCCGGCCTATCGGCGGCGCGACATTCTGCTGCACTGCTTCGAGCGCTGCCGCGAGCGCGAAGAAGAGCTCATCGAGGTGCTGATCGTCGAGGGCGGCAAGGTCCGGCGTGATGCCAAAGGTGAGGTCACTCGCCTGATCGAGACGTTTCAGGTTGCCGCCGAGGAGGCGACCCGTATCGGCGGCGAGGTCATCCCGATGGATATCAGCCCGCGCACCGAGGGCTACACCGGCATGTGGAAACGGGTGCCGCTAGGCCCGGTGTCGTTCATCACGCCGTTCAATTTTCCCTACAACCTGGTTGCCCACAAGGTGGCGCCGGCCATTGCCGCCGGCTGCCCGTTCATTCTCAAGCCGGCGGCCAAAACGCCGGCCGGGGCGCTGCTGATCGGCGAAATCCTGGCCGAGTGCGATCTGCCCGAGGGCGCGTTTTCCATTCTGTGCGTTGATCGCGACGAGGCGGCCGGCTTCACCGAAGACGAGCGCCTGAAGCTGCTGAGCTTCACCGGCTCCGACCTGGTCGGCTGGAAACTCAAGGCGGCGGCCGGCAAGAAGCCGGTGGTCATGGAGCTCGGCGGCAATGCGGCCTGCCTGATCGATCACGACGCCGATGTCGACGATGCGGTCGACCGGGTGGTCTTTGGCGGTTTCTACCAGTCGGGACAGAGCTGCGTGTCGGTTCAGCGCGTACTGGTGCACGACGAAATATACGCCACTTTCCGCGACAAGCTTTGCGAACAGGTCGGCAAGCTATCCGGCGGCGACCCGCGTGACGAGGCAACCCGGGTCGGCCCCATGATTACCGAAGACGACGCCAAGCGCGTGGTCGACTGGATCGGGGAGGCCGTCGACGGCGGCGGCCGGCTGCTTGTGGGCGGCGAGCGCGAAGGCAGCAGCGTGCGCCCGGCCGTGGTCGAGAACCCGCCGGCCGACAGCAAGCTGCGCTCTGAAGAGGTTTTCGGGCCGGTGGTGACTCTGGAGCGCTTTGCTGATTTCGATCAAGCGCTCGAAGATATCAACGCCTCGCGCTACGGTCTGCAGGCGGGCCTGTTCACCCGCGATATCTCGAAGATCAACAAGGCCTGGAATCGGCTGGAGGTGGGCGGTGTGATCATCAACGACGTGCCAAGCTTCCGCGTTGATCACATGCCCTATGGTGGCACCAAGGACTCCGGGCTGGGCCGGGAGGGCATTCGCTACGCCATCGAGGACATGACCGAGATCCGCCTGCTGGCAATCCGCGATGTTTGAGCCTGCTTTTCACCGCTTCGACGACGATGAAACGGGGCGGTGAACCAGGGCCGGGCGGGTCTCGCCTGTCAGGGCACACAGGCCGCCTCGAAACGGTCATCGAACAGCCCCATCGAGCCGATGGCAAACTCGTTGCTCAGGGCAGTTTGAATGGCGGCATCCGACGAGGCGCTGCGCAGGCGCCACAGACCGGGTGCGTCGATGCTGAGATCATCGAACTCGGCCTGCCCGTTGTGGCTGCGCTTGCGCTTTGTGCCGGCCAGCGGCGTCAGTCTGCTGCAGCCTTCCAGCTCGACGGTGATGTCGCGCTCGTGCACCAGAGTGACGTCATTGCCGGATGAATCCACCAGCTGAACGCGAACCGGCTCCAGGTTCGAGCCGGCCTGAGCGGGTGCGGGCTGCTCGACGAACCGCAACGCTACCGGCTGGCCCGGCGCGGCCAGGTTGCGTCCCACCAGGGCAAAATCCTGCCGTGGGCTGACCGGCTGCCACGGCTCCAGCGCGTCTCCGGCAAGGTTGATGGCGCTGACGGTTACGGTCAGCGCCTGACCCGCATGTTGCAAAGGCGACAGCACGACGCCTTCGAGATTGTTCCTGATGTCGGGCACACCTCCAGCGACCGACCAGCCGCTGGCGCTGTCGATGTTGTTACCAAGGTATTCCTCACCGTTGACCGTAACGGACAGATCGAGATCGTTGACCCAGGCTGCCACGGTGCCGCCGGTGCCCGGGCCGGGGGCGTCGGTCCAGGCCAGCTGCACTTGAACAGGCTGCGAGGGATCGGCAATCGTGAAGCTGCCCGTCCAGGCCTGTCCGCTATAGGTAAAGGTGGTGGTCTGATCGATCATGGCTGTGGGCAGCCCGGGCATCAACGCCTGATCAAGCTGAATCCGCCCCCAGCCCTGTTTTCGATCAGGTCGATGATTCATCGGGTTGTTGTCGGCGTCGCGCTGGCCCGCCAGGTCGCGCGCGCTGGCGGTGAGCAGGGCCTTGGTCAGCGCCGGGCTGGGAAAGCGTCCGTGGTGAGAGCGGTACTGCTCGAAAAACAGAGCTGCCGCACCGGCCACCATGGGGGCAGCCATCGAGGTGCCGCACTTCAGCCCGAACGCGCTATCGGACGCCGAAAGGGTGCTATCGGTATGGCAGCCCGGTGCGACGATGTGCGGCACCAGCCGTCCATCGCAGGCCGGGCCGTGACCGCTGTTGTGGGACAGGTCAAGCATCGTGCTGCCGTTCAGGCTGCGCTGCAGTGCCGTGGAACCGACCGCCAGCAGGTTCTTGGCCTCGTCCGGTGAGCCGAGGGACGAGGGGGCACATTCGCCACCGCCATCCCCGTAACCATTCATGATCGCCCAGATCGGCAGAATGGGCTGTGCGCCGGGTGCCTGGGGCGCGGCATCGCGGGTGATCATGTCCAGCTGTCGCGTGGGGATGTCGTAGCCCTGGGGCAGACCGGCCGGTCCCCAGGAGCTGTTGGCAATCACCGCAGCGCTGGCGGCCGCTTCGCCAAAGATCGTCAGCATGGCGTCGGGCGCCATGGCGCCGTTGCAGGATGACTCGGGGCCAAGAAAGTTGCAGTAACGTTGCTGGACCAGGCCCGCCGCCGGCGCAATGCCCAGGCCACGCAGAAAGCCGGTATCGGTCACGCCACTGCTGCCCGTGCCGGCAATGGCCCCGGCGACATGCGTGCCGTGGCTGTCGTTGGCTTTGGAGCACGAGCTGGTTGACATGCCCAGGTTCTGGCAGGGGCGCATCCGGTCGGCCAGGTCGACGTGGGATTCGCGGATGCCGCCGTCAACGACGCTGACCCTCACGCCGTTGCCGTCGACATGCATGGCGGCGAGGTTCTGCGCAAAGCCTGGGTCGAGCTGGCTGATGTCATCATGATCGCCAATGAGAGACTGGCCGCTGAGCTCACCCCGCGACCCGCCATCGTCGGCTATGCGCTGCAGCGTCAGCACGCCGCGGGTCCGCGCCAGCTCAAGCCAGTGCCGGTTGGCGATTTCGAGCTCTATCAGCGTCAGCAGTTGCTCCGGGCTCGTGCGCCGCCGGATGGTGGCGCCCGCCGCGGTCATGGCGCTGATGATGCGTTTCTGCTCGCCCCTGTGTATCAGGGCCATGGCCTTGACCGTCCCGGTCGCGTCGGGGGTGCGGCTGGCCTGCGGCACGCGCATGATCGGTGGCAGGCTGCCGGCAAAACGCAGATGATCGAGTGTGCGCGCGGCCTCGACTGCCTTGGCGCGCCCCCACACGATGTAGCCGAACGGGGCGATGTACTGAACCGGCTCCAGGCCGGATTCCCGCAGACGCTCCAGCCACTGCGGACGGATCGGCCCCGTGAACTGGATCAGGTGCCAGTCGCTGCCGGGGCCGGGGCCAGTCCGCAGCCACTCCTCTGGCAGCTGCGGAAAGCCTTCAGCCGGGTCGAAATAAGCCTGGTCGATGCGCATGTCGAAGGGCCGCTCGAAACGGTGAGCTGGCCGGCTGCCAATGACTCGATTGGCCGTGTGCTCAGGCAGCCAGATGAAGTGGCCGTAGTCCATTGCCTCCGGCGGCAGCGTCTCACGCTGCAGAGCATGCGGTTGGTCGATACGCAGCCAGGCTTCAGCGGCCGCCGGGCCCGCGGCAGACGCCAGTGCGGACAGCAGGGCGGCTGTCGCCAATAAATTCAGTTGGATACGTGACAAGGACTGCCCCCTTACACAGAGTCGCGGCCAAGTCTAAAGGGATATCACGACCGTTGCCACTTGATTCCACTGCGGCCGAACCCAATTCTGTGGATAAGCCAAGAATTCACAAGGAAGTCAAGCCGTTATGCGAATGGATAAACTGACTGCCCGGTTCCAGCAGGCGCTGGGCGAGGCGCAGTCCCTGGCACTGGGGCTGGATCATGCCGTGCTTGAGCCCGAGCACCTGATGCTGGCGCTGCTCGATCAGGAAGGCGGCGGCATTCGCGGCCTGCTGTCGCGCTCGGGTGCGCAGGTCGATCAACTGCGCTCGACTCTGGGCAAGAAAGTCGAAGGTTTTCCCACCGTGACCGGTCAGGCCGGCCAGATCAACCTGTCCAACGACCTCGGTCGCGTGCTCAACCTCACCGACAAGATCGCAAGCAAGCGCGGTGACGCCTATATTGCCTCTGAGCTGTTCGTGCTGGCCGTGCTCGAGGCCCGGGTGGGCCTGACCGAGCTGCTCCATCAGGCCGGGGTGACCCGCCAGGCCATCGAGGACGCGATCGAGTCGGTCCGGGGCGGTGAGAAGGTCGACGACCCCAACGCCGAAGACACCCGCGAGGCCCTGCAGAAATACACCATCGACCTGACCGAGAAGGCCGAGCAGTCGCGCCTTGACCCCGTGATCGGCCGCGACGAGGAAATTCGCCGCACCGTGCAGGTGCTGCAGCGCCGCACCAAGAACAACCCCGTGCTCATCGGCGAACCGGGCGTGGGAAAGACCGCCATTGTCGAGGGCCTGGCCCAGCGTATCGTCAACGGCGAAGTGCCCGAAGGGCTCAAGAACAAGCGCGTGCTCTCGCTCGATCTGGGCGCGCTGATCGCCGGGGCCAAGTACCGTGGCGAGTTCGAGGAGCGGCTCAAGGCCGTGCTCAACGAGCTCAAGCGCGAAGAAGGCAAGATCATTCTGTTCATCGACGAGATCCATACCGTGGTCGGCGCCGGCAAGGCCGAAGGCTCGATGGATGCCGGCAACATGCTCAAGCCGGCGCTGGCGCGCGGCGAGCTGCACTGCGTGGGTGCGACCACGCTCAACGAGTACCGCGAAAACATCGAGAAGGACGCCGCGCTCGAGCGCCGCTTCCAGCGGGTTCTGGTCGAGGAACCGACGGTCGAGGACAGCATTGCCATCCTGCGCGGCCTGGTCGAGCGCTATGAGGTTCACCACGGCGTCGACATCACCGACCCGGCGCTGGTGGCCGCCGCGACCCTGTCGCAGCGCTACATTACCGATCGCAAGCTGCCCGACAAGGCCATCGACCTGATGGACGAGGCCGCCAGCCGCATCCGCATGGAAATCGACTCCAAGCCCGAGGCCCTCGACCGGCTCGAGCGCCGGCTGATCCAGCTCAAGATCCAGCGCGAGGCGCTCAAGAAGGAAACCGACGAGGCCTCGCGCAAGCGCCTGGCCGATCTTGAGGAACAGATCGACGAACTCGAGCGCGAGTACGCCGATCTCGAAGAGGTCTGGAAGACCGAGAAGGGATCGGTTCAGGATGTCACCCACCTCAAGGAAGAGCTCGAGCGCGCCCGCGCCGAGCTCGACAACGCGCGCCGGGCGCAGGATCTCTCGCGCATGGCCGAGCTGCAACACGGGCGCATTCCCGAGCTCGAACAGCAGCTCCGGCAGGCCGAAACCAGCGATGACAGTGACGAGTTCACCCTGCTGCGCAACAAGGTCACCGACGAGGAAATCGCCGAGGTCGTCAGCCGCTGGACCGGCATTCCGGTGTCGAAGATGCTCGAGGCCGAGCGCGACAAGCTGTTGAAGATGGAAGAGGCGCTCCACGAACGCGTCATCGGCCAGGACGAGGCCGTCACCGCCGTGGCCGACGCCATCCGCCGCTCCAGGGCCGGACTGGCCGACCCCAACCGGCCCAATGGCTCCTTCCTGTTTCTGGGCCCGACCGGCGTGGGCAAGACCGAGCTGTGCAAATCGCTGGCGAGTTTCCTGTTCGACACCGAAGACGCCATGGTGCGCATCGACATGTCGGAGTTCATGGAAAAGCACGCCGTCGCCCGCCTGATCGGCGCCCCGCCGGGTTACGTCGGCTACGAGGAGGGCGGCTATCTGACCGAAACCGTCCGCCGTCGGCCGTACTCTGTAATCTTGCTCGACGAGGTCGAAAAGGCCCACCCGGAAGTGTTCAATATCCTGCTGCAGGTGCTCGATGACGGGCGCCTGACCGACGGGCAGGGGCGCACGGTGGATTTCAGCAACACCGTGATCGTCATGACCTCCAACTTGGGCTCCGACCGTATCCAGGAGCTGCACGGTCAGGGCTACGAGGCGATGAAAGCGGCGGTGATGGAAGTCGTCGGCCAGCATTTTCGCCCGGAGTTCATCAACCGCGTCGACGAGCTGGTCGTCTTCCACCCGCTCGATCAGGCCCAGATCCACGACATTGCCGCCATTCAGGTCGACTATCTGCGCCAGCGCCTGGCCGAGCGCGATATCGGTTTCGAAATCACCGACGCTGCGCTGGATCTGATCGGCCGCGCCGGCTTCGACCCGGTCTACGGCGCTCGCCCGCTCAAGCGCGCCATCCAGAGCCGGCTCGAGAACCCGCTTGCCCAGAAAATCCTGGCCGGCGAGTTCATGCCCGGCGACACCGTGCGCGTCGACGCCGGGGAAGACGATCTGACGTTTGCCTCGCAGGCTGCGCAGCCGGCCGCGGCGGCCACCTGAGGTGAAGCGCCTGGTCGTCATCGGGCATGATCCTTCGCCCAATATCCGCAGGCTGACCCAAGCGGTTGTCGATGGCGCTGAAGACAGCGCCGTCGACGGGGTGCAGACCCGGCATGTGCGGCCGCTGGAGGCCGACGCGGATGACGTGCTCGTCGCCGACGCGGTCGTGTTCATCACCCCGGAAAATCTCGGCTACATGGCCGGCGCGCTCAAGGATTTCTTCGACCGCAGCTTCTATTCGCTGCTGGGCCATACCGACGCCATGCCGTATGCCGCGCTGATCCGCGCCGGCAAGGACGGCACCGCCACGCGCCGGGCCATCGAGAGCATCTGTGGCGGGCTCGACTGGAAGCCGGCGCAGGAGATGGTGATCTGCCGCGGCGACTGGCGCGACGAATTCGTGGACCAGGGTCGCGAACTTGGCCTGGCCATGGCCGCCGGCCTGGAGCTCGGGGTTTTCTGACCGCTCCGGGACTGGGCCCGGGACCGGGGTCGTCCTGGCGGGCACTGCCGCAGCACTCCGGCACTTTGCGGCATACTGCAGCCATGGCAGACGTCCGGAATGAATCGATATGTGCCTGATCGCTTTCAGCTTTCAGCCCGATCAGCCGCGCCATTTGCTGCTGGCGGCCAATCGCGACGAAATGCACCAGCGCCCGGCAAGGCCGCTGGCCTGGTGGCGCTGGCCGCAGGGGCCGCTGGCCGGGCGCGACGAGCAGGCCGGCGGCACCTGGCTGGCCGTTGGCCGCCGCGGGCGCTGGGCGGCGGTGACCAATTTTCGCGATCCGGATGCGCCGCCCGGCTCGCGCTCGCGCGGCGAGCTGCCTTTGCGCTTCATCGAAAGCGGCGCTGCGCCCGAGGCTTATGCACGTCAGATCCACGCGCGGCGAGAGGACTACGGGCCGTTCAACCTGCTGGTCGGCGATGAGAAATCCCTTTGGTACGCCTCTTCCCATGGTCCGGTCGAGGCCGTCAGGCCGGGCGTGCATGCCCTGGCCAACGGCCTGCTGGATGCCGACTGGCCCAAGTCCCGTCGCGTGATCACGGCCATGCGCGGCCTGGAAACGGCCGCATCGTTCGATGTCGAACGGCTGTTCGCGCTGATGGATGATCGCGAGACGGCGTCGGATTCGGAGCTGCCCGACACCGGCGTCGGCCCCGAGCTGGAGCGTTTTCTGTCGCCGCCATTCATTGTCGGCGAGCGCTACGGGACGCGCTGCACCTCCGTGCTCGCCCTGGGGAAGCATTCCTTTGCGGCCGAGAGAAGCTACGACAGCGACGGCAACGCGACTGCAGATCTGCGCTACGGATTCGCTTCCGGTCTTTGACTGGTATGGATGGGCGAGGGCGCCCCGTTCGGGCTGCCGGGCTCAGAGGTGTTCGGACGCAAAATCGGCCAGCCGCGAGCGTTCACCGCGCTTGAGCGTGATGTGGCCGGCGTGCTGCCAGTCCTTGAAGCGATCGACGGCATACGTCAGCCCCGAGGTGGTTTCGGTCAGGTAGGGCGTGTCGATCTGCTCGACGTTGCCCAGACACACGATCTTGGTGCCCGGGCCGGCGCGCGTGATCAGCGTTTTCATCTGCTTGGGCGTGAGGTTCTGCGCCTCGTCGATGATCAGGTAGCGGTTGAGAAAAGTGCGCCCGCGCATGAAGCTCAGCGCGCGGATCTTCACGCGTGAGGCCACCAGCTCGTTGGTTACCGCCCGGCCCCAGTCGTTGGTTGTGGTGTCGCTTTCGGTCAGCACTTCCAGATTGTCGGTCAATGCGCCCATCCAGGGCGTCATCTTTTCCTCCTCGGTGCCGGGCAGATAGCCGATCTCGTCGCCGACCGACACGGTTGCACGGGTCATGATGATCTCACGATAAATCTTGTCGTCGAGCGTCTGCGACAGGCCGGCGGCGAGCGCCAGCAGCGTCTTGCCGGTGCCGGCCGTACCCAGCAGGGTCACGAAGTCGATCTCGGGATCCATCAGCAGGTTGAGGGCGAAATTCTGCTCCGGATTGCGCGCATGGATACCCCACACGCCGTGCTGAGAGCGGCAGTAGTCGGGTGCCACCTCGAATACCACGCTGTCGGCTTCGACCTGACGAACGATGATTTCCAGACCGTTGTCGTCGTCGATGCGCAGGCATTGGTTGGGGTGCCATTCATCGTCGGCTTCGCGGCCAATGCGATAGAAGGTTCGCCCGTGTTCGGTCCAGGAGTCGCGCGTATCGCGCTCGGTCCAGAAGCGGTTGTCGCGCTCGCGGATGCCCGAGTAGAGCAGGCTGAGGTCGTCGAGCGCCCGATCGCTGTGATAGTCCTCTGCGGTGATGCCGTGGATGGCCGCCTTGATGCGCAGGTTGATGTCCTTGGAGACCAGAATCACCTGCCGGTGCTCATGGCGCTTTTCGAGGCCGAGCGCGGCCAGCAGGATTTCGTTGTCGGCCAGCGCGCGGTCGCCGACCAGCTCGTCGCTGCCGCCCAGTGGCTCGGTCTGAAAATACAGGCGACCGTTTCCGGCCTCCAGGCGCAAGCCATCGGGCTCGCTGATGGGCACACCGGCATCCAGCGACTCTTCGTCTTCCATCATCTGCCCGATGAAGCGACTGACCTGACGCACGTTGCGAGCCACCTCGGACACGCCCTTCTTCGCTCGATCAAGCTCTTCGAGCACGATCATGGGCAAGAAGACATCGTGCTCGGCGAAGCGGAACAACGCCGTGGGGTCGTGCATCAGCACGTTGGTGTCGAGAATGTAGAGCCGCGGATGCTCCGCCATGACAATGACTCCAGAGGTGCAAAAAGATCGTGCTCAGCCAAGTGCCTGAACGGCTTCGAGTACTTCTTCAACATGGCCGGGCACGCGCACCTTGCGCCACTCGTGCACCAGCTTGCCGTCGGCGTCGAACAGAAAAGTGCTGCGCTCGATGCCCATGACCTTCTTGCCGTACATGTTCTTTTCCTTGATCACATCGAACTGTCGGCACAGGATCTCGTCCGGGTCGGCGATCAGCGAAAACGGAAAATCATGCTTTTCGGCAAAGCGCTGATGACTTTTCAAGGAGTCGCGCGAGACCCCGAGAATGCGACAGCCCGCCTGCTCGAAGGCCGGAAAGTGATCGCGAAAGGCCTCGCCTTGGCGGGTGCAGCCGGGCGTGTTGTCGCGGGGGTAGAAGTAGACCACCAATGGCTGCCCGAGGCAGTCGTCGAGTTGAATGGTTGCGCCGCCGGTGGCTTCCAGCGGCGGAGAAGAAAGCTTGATGTCAGAGTGGCTCATGAAATGTAAAGGTTTCGTTTAATCAGTAGGTTATGCTGTGTCGACGCCGCGACAGTGCGCCGGCCTGGGTTACAATCCGCCTGTCGTCAGGATACTTGCGCCCCAGGGGGGGCGCAAGCAAGCCGGAACATGGACACGCCCAGGCGTTCAACACGCAAGACTGGAGGACCTGAATGATGTTGCATCCAAGGATCGAGTTGCCTTCATGCGCTCGCCGCATGGTTGATGACCCCACCAGCCTGCTGGACGTGAGCTGGCATGTTGCATAAACTGCGCTGCTGTTTCATGCGGTCGTTGTCAGCACGCGGTCGGCGAGAAAGCATTCTGGCCGTGACTGCAGCGACTGAACGTATATCACTGACCGGATTCCAAGGGGTATGACTCGAGCCCGAACCCTGTTCATTCTCATGCCGGCCGCGCTGCTGACGCTGGCCGCCTGCTCCAGCCGCGAAAAGCAACCCATCTACGTTGCCAGCGAGGAGGTCAAGCCCATCGAGGCGCCTCCGGGCCTGGACCAGCCCGAGGTGCGCAACACCTACGAGGTGCCCGGCCACTCGCTGCCGGAGCTGGCCGCCCAGGGCAATCAGGAACTGCCGCCGGAGGTGCAGCCCAGCTCGGTTGCCGAGCAGTCGCGCTCGCAGATCCGTTTTGGCCGCACCGGTCTTTACCTCGCAGTGCAGGGCGAAGCCGAAAGCGTGTGGCAGAACCTGCGCGATCTGCTGGATCAAAACGGCATGCAGCTCCAGCGCATAGACGAACGGCAGCGGCGCTATCAGTTTCACTTCAGCCATGAGCCGATTCGCCCCGAGATCGGCTTTTTCGACCGGCTGACGTTCTGGAGTCGCCCCGACACGATTGATTACAGCGGCGATTACATCGCCCACGTGGTCGAGGAAGAATCCAGAGGCAAGGTCATCACGCGGGTCGAGCTGCTCGACGCCGATGGCGAAGTCATTGACATGGACCGCGCGGAATTCGTGCTGGCCCGTCTGCGCGAACAGCTGGGGTGAGCGCCCGCTGGCTGCGTGAGCGCTGAATGAACGCGGTGCTCGCCGCTGGTTGCGCCAGACTCAGCGCTCCAGATACTTGAACTTGTCCGGCACGTCTTCCCATTGTTCGGCATCTTCGGGTGCCGGCTTCATTTCGGTAATGACCGGCCACTCCTGCGACAGCTCCTCGTTGAGCTCGAGAAAATGCTGTTGATCGGCGGGCAGGTCGTCTTCGGGATAGATCGCCTGCACCGGGCACTCGGGCTCGCACAGAGTGCAGTCGATGCACTCCTCGGGGTCGATGACCAGAAAGTTGGGGCCTTCGTGAAAACAGTCGACGGGGCAGACTTCAACGCAGTCGGTGTATTTGCACTTGATGCAGTTTTCGGTAACAACGAAGGTCATGTAGTTATTTTCCGGGTTGGCTGCCGGGCTTGCCTGCGGCCCCGGCCAGACTTGGAAGAGCTTGAGTGCAGGCAGGTGATAAACTGCATTTTAACAGCTGCGCCGCCAGAAGAACGGGCCGCAGCGACCGTCTGTACTTCACACTGAAAACGGAACGTACCCATTGTCTGATCCGGCAAGCATCATCCCCCAGAAGCGTCACGGCATTCGCCCTGAGCGCGTCAGCGTCAATGCCTGCAAGGTCGTCGAGCGATTGCAGCAGGCCGGTTATCTGGCCTACATCGTTGGCGGCAGCATCCGCGACCTGGTTCTTGGCCATCACCCCAAGGATTTCGATGTGGCGACCGACGCCACACCGGAACAGGTCGCAGAGCTCTTTCGCAACGCACGCCTGATTGGCCGGCGCTTCCGGCTGGCTCATATCCGCTTCGGGCGCGAAGTCATCGAAGTGGCAACCTTTCGCGGCAGCGGCGAGGGCGACGGCGGTGACGATCAGCACCGTGAGGTTGATCAGGGGCGGCTGGTGCGCGACAACGTGTGGGGCAGCGAGGCCGAGGACGCCCGACGCCGGGATTTCACCATCAACGCCCTGATGTATGACCCGCACACGGCCACCATCCGCGACTATGTGGGTGGCTACGACGATTTGCTCAAGCGCCGCCTGCGCCTGATCGGCGATCCGGTCACCCGCTATCGTGAGGACCCGGTGCGCCTGCTGCGGGCGGTACGCTTCAAGATCAAGCTCGACCTGGAACTCGACCCGGCCACGGCCGCGCCGATCCCGGAAATGGCCGAACTGCTTCACGACATCCCTCCGGCACGCCTGTTCGATGAAATCATCAAGCTGTTCATGGGCGGGCGCGCCTGGCCGACTTTCCAGGCCCTGGTTCGCTTCAGGCTGTGGGAGCCGTTGTTTCCGAATCTGTTTGATGATCCCGCCAGGCCTCCGGTGCTCGTCGAGCAGGCGCTGCAGAATACCGACCAGCGCGTGGCCGAGGGCAAGCCGGTCACGCCGGCCTTTCTGTTCGCGGCCTTTCTTTGGCAGCGGGTCAGTGCGCGTTCCGAGCAGCTGGTTGCCGAGGGGCTGCCGCAGGTCGAAGCGCTGGCCGTGTCCGGCGAAGAAGCATTTGCGGCTCAGGCGCAGCGGGTGGCCATTCACCGGCGTTTTTCCAGCATGGCCAAGGAGATGTGGTGCCTGCAGCCGCGCTTCGAGAGGCGGCGTGGCAAGCGCGCGTTTCGCCTGATGAGCGAGCGCCGGTTTCGCGCTGCCTACGACTTTCTGCTGCTGCGTGCCATCGAGAATCCCGAGCTGCAGGAGCTGGCTGACTGGTGGACCACTTTCCAGGAAGTCGATGGTGATGAACGTCGGGAAATGACTCGTGCAGCGCCCGGCAAGCGTCAACGGCGCAAAAAGCGTCGCAAGGCGGCCTCTTGATCGAAGCCTGGGTGGGGCTGGGCGCCAACCTGGGTGACCGGGCGGCCACGCTCGATGCCGCGCTGGCGCGGGTACATGCGCTGGCCGATGTGTCCGTGCACTGCGTTTCCGGCTTTTATTGCACTCCGCCCTGGGGCGATACGGATCAGCCCGAGTTTCTCAACGCGGTCGCCGGGCTGCGCACCCGGCTGGGGGCCGCGGCGCTGCTGCGTGAACTGCTGACCGTCGAGTCGGAGCTGGGGCGGGCGCGCAGCGATCGGCGCTGGGGGCCGCGGGTGATCGATCTTGATCTGCTGCTCTACGGCGATGAGAAAATCGATGAGCCGGGGCTGACCGTGCCCCATCCGCGACTGCATCAGCGGGCCTTTGTGCTGCTGCCGCTGGCCGAGCTGGCGCCAAAGCGGATGGTGCCCGGCCTGGATCGGGTGGATGCACTGCTGGCCCAACTGGCAGATAATGAGCGCGCCGGCATTCGACCCGGACCGCATTCGAAGTTTGAACCGTTGAAGAAAAGTATGGAGACGCGTTGATGAGTACCGCCAGCAGTCCCGTAAGCGTGCCGTCGCTGGCCACCATGAAGAGCGAGGGCCGCCCGATTGCCATGCTGACCGCCTACGATGCCAGCTTCGCCCGCCTGCTCGACGCCGCCGGCGTGGACTGTGTGCTGGTTGGCGACTCGCTGGGTAACGTGGTCCAGGGGCGTGATTCCACCCTGCCGGTCACGGTTGACGACATGGTCTATCACACCCGGGCCGTGCGCCGCGGCCTGAAGCGTCCGCTGCTGATCAGTGACCTGCCGTTCATGAGTTATCACGACCGGCCCACCGCCATGGCTGCCGCAGCGGAGCTGATGCGCGCCGGCGCGCAGATGGTCAAGCTCGAAGGCGGCCGTGCCCATGCCGACACCGTTGCCTCGATGGTGGCCAACGGCGTGCCGGTGTGCGCTCATCTCGGCCTGACTCCCCAGCACGTTCATCAGCTCGGTGGCTATCGCGTGCAGGGCCGCGAAGAAGGCGCGGCGCAGCGCCTGAAAGACGACGCTCAGGCGCTGGCCGAGGCCGGCGCCGGCCTGCTGGTTCTGGAATGCGTCCCGGCATCGCTGGCGCGCGAGGTGACCGCGGCGTTGAGTATTCCGGTGATCGGCATCGGCGCCGGCAGTGAAGTCGACGGACAGGTGCTCGTGCTGCACGACATGCTGGGCGTTTCCGGCGGCAAGGTGCCAAAGTTCGTGCACGACTTTCTTGGCGACGGCGGCAGCGTGTCCAAAGCACTCGAGGCCTACGTCACCGCGGTGCGCGAGCGCCGCTTTCCCGGCCCGGAACACGCCTGGCAGTAATGCCGCGGGTTATCGAGTCACTGGCGGAGCTGCGCGATGCGGTTGCGCGCTTGCGTGAGAAGCGCGGTCGGGTCGGGTTCGTGCCCACCATGGGCAATCTGCATCGTGGCCACCTCGGGCTGGTCGAGGAGGCCGGCCGGCGCTGCGAGGCGACGGTGGCGTCCATCTTCGTCAACCCGACGCAGTTCGGCCCCGGCGAGGATTTCGAGGCCTATCCCCGCAGCCTTGACGCTGATCTCGAGGGCCTGGCCTCGGTTGGCTGCGATCTGGTCTGGGCGCCGCCGGTCGAGGTCATGTATCCGCTCGATGATCCGTTCATGCTGCGCGTGCCGGCAGCCCTGTCCGATTGCCTGTGCGGGCGCTCGCGGCCCGGGCATTTTGATGGTGTCGCCACCGTGGTGTTGCGGCTGTTCAGCCAGGTTCAGCCCGACCTCGCGGTCTTTGGCAAAAAGGACTTTCAGCAGCTGTTGATTCTGCGGAAAATGGCGCGCGATCTGTCGCTGCCCGTCGAGCTGGTCGGCGCGCCGATTGCGCGCGAGGCTGACGGCCTGGCAATGAGCTCGCGCAACGGCTATCTCGACGCAGGGCAGCGCGCGACTGCGCCGGCACTACACCGCGTGCTGGTCGAAACGGCCCGCGCGCTGGCCGCCGGCGAAGATTTCGCGGTGCTCAAAGAGCGTGCGATCGAAACACTCGAGAGCGCCGGATTTCGCCCGGACTACCTGGAATGGCGTTCACCCCGGAACCTGGCCCCGGCAACCCCCGGCGAACCCGGCAGATTGTTCGCCGCCGCCTGGCTGGGCAAAGCAAGGCTGATAGACAACCACCCCGTCCCCCAACCCCCTGATACTTGACACTTGGTACTCACACTTCACACTCCCCACTTCACACTTCACACTTCACACTTACCCCTTTCCAATCGATCTTCTGCTCCGAATCCAGCCCATCAATTCCTCCCATTGCTCCCAATCCTGCCAAGCCAGATAAGGCGGCAGGTCGGAGACGCTCAGCCCCTGTTCAAAGGCGCGCACGTAGTTCATCGAATCGCGCAGGCGGCCAACGACCGGCACCCGAAAGTCATCGAGAAAGCCCGTGAGTTCGCGAAAGATGACGGTGTGGGGCTTGATGCGGTTGGCCACCAGCCCGACGCGCACCTTTTTCTCCTTGACCGGCTTGAGCGGCAGCAGCTGGTTGAGGAATCGCCAGGCCGCGCGCATGTCCACCGGTGAGGGCAACACGGGAACCAGCAGGGTTTGCGAGCGCCGAACGATGTTGCCCAGCTCCTGCCCGGAAACGGCGGCCGGTGTATCGAGCACCAGCGTGTCGGCTTCGGCGGGCGCGCGCAGCTGGCCCTTGTGGGGCTCGGCGGCAATGATCTCGGGATAATCGTCAGGGCGCAGCTCGAGCCAGTCGCCGGCCGAGTGCTGGGGATCCATGTCGCCCAGCGCCACCGCGTAGCCTTCCCAGGCCAGGGCGGCGGCCAGCGAGGTGGCGACAGTCGATTTGCCGCAGCCGCCCTTGGCGTTGACAATGGCAATGGTTCGCATCAGTCCGACCCTCCGTTTTCAGCTTGACGGCGAAGGCCCGGTCCCGGTGTACCCCGTTACTCAGTTCCGGCTTGGATCCGGCAGACCGGAGTGGAGCAGCCAGCGCCCCCGGGTTTCGTCCCAGCGCCAGACTTCGCGATGCTGAATGACGCGTTCGCGGGCGCTGTGAACATGATACATCCGAATCTGTGCGATGCGTTCCACCTGTGTGCCGTCGGCCGTGCTGTTGATCTGGCGGGGGCGGTACTCGGTGACCCGGAACTGGCGCAGGCGTTCGAGGTCCACGCTGCGAACGGGGTGTTCGGCCAGCCAGTCGGGGTGAATCATGTCCACCAGGGCGTCATGTTCGTTCCAGCGCACCATCTCCCGCCACAGGTCCATGGCCTGATGGCGCTCGCGCTGCATCTGGCTGCCGCCGGCGCAGGCGGCCAGGGTCAACGCCATCAGAATGAAAATCAACGGCTTGCGCATCGGGGTTCCCACTCAGCTCCTGACCAGAGCAGCATACTTGGCCGCGAGCCTGGCTGCCACCTTGCCGCCGGCAAGCAGTTCGGGCTCGAGCTCCAGGCTGGCGCGACCTCGTTGTTCGAGACGGTCCAGAAAGCGCTGCTGGGCCGACGCTTCCGGCCAGCGGCAGGTGGCCCGAAAAGCCGTGTCGACCGGGGTTGAAAAGCGGATTTCGCAGCGCCCGATGACGAGCTCGGCATCGACTCCGGCGCGGCGCAGGATCAGCCGCGGCAGCGACCAGCCCGCCAGGATCATTGCGCTGGCCAGCGCCCCGCCAAAGGCCGTGCCCTTGTCGTTGATGTTCGGATCCAGCGGCAGGGCGAGCTCCACGCCGGCTTCGTCAAGGCGGCATACGCGCAGTGCCATCGCGCCGCCGAGCGGGATGTCAGTCGTAAGCGTTTTTTCCAGCCAGGCGGCTGCGTTGGCGTTTTGTTCCATGCGCACATTCTATCCGCGACGAGCGGTTACGGCGCCACGGTTTCCCGGCATGTCGGGGTGCACTAGAATGCCGGCATGCCTGCTGCCCGCAAATCAACACTGCCCTTTGTCGCCCGTACCCTGATGCCGCGGGAGGTGCGCGCCAACGCGGCCATGGCGGTGGCGCTGGGCGCGCTCGAAGGCGGCGTGGTCGGCATTGTGGTCAAGACGCAGTTCGCTGCGGTGGCCGAGCCGGTCTGGGTCAACCTGGCCGTGGCGCTGGTAGCCGGTGCGCCGGCGTTTGCCAATATGGTCAGCCTGTGGATTTCCGGCCTGGCTGAAGGGCGCGACAAGGCCGCCTGGGTGGCCGCGCTGATGGCCTTGACCAGCGTGTTTCTGGCGCTGATTGCGCTGGTGCCGACCCATCGGATCGGCCTGGTGGCCATTGCTGCCGGCATGATTGCCGCGCGGCTGTGCTGGGCCGGCGTCATTACCCTGCGCGCGGCGATATGGCGGGCGAACTTTCCGCGTCAGGTGCGCGCGCGGATCACCGCCCGGATCACCATCATCTATTCGCTGACCATTGCCGGCGTGTCCACGGTCATCGGCTTGCTGATGACCTGGTGGCCGGAGGTCTGGCGGCTGGTCTTTCCGGCGGCCGGCCTGGTCGGCCTGCTGACTGCCTGGCGCTATCAGACGACGCGGGTTCGGCAGGGGCGACGCATTCAGCACGAAGAGCTGCATCAGCGCCGCGGCCGCAGCGGCGGCCAGCTGCGCGCGGCGTTTGACATTCTGCGCACTGACCGCTGGTATCGGCGCTACATGATGACGATGTTCGTCTTTGGCAGCGGCAACCTGATGGTCATTGCCTTGCTGGTGGTGCTGCTCAACGAGCAGTTCGGCTTTGCCCGCTTCGAACAGGTGCTGATCACCACCGCCTTGCCGCTGACCACCCTGGCGGTGTTCATGCCCATCTGGGCGCGTCGTCTTGATGCCATGCACGTGCTCGACTATCGTGCCCGCCAGGCTTGGATGTTCGTGATTACCATGCTGTTGTTCATGATCGCCTCGATCAGCGGTGTTCACCAGCTGTTCTGGGCCGGCGCGCTGTCGCTGGGGGCGTCGTTTGCCGGCGGCAAGCTGGGCTGGAATCTGGGCCACAACGACTTTGCAAGCGATGATCAGTCCACGCTCTACATGGGAATTCACGTGACCCTGACCGGCATTCGCGGGCTGATTGCCCCCCTGCTGGGCGTCAGCGTTTACCAGCTGCTCGAGGCCGGCGGTACCGGCTGGGGTCGTTTTGTGCTGTTGTTTCCGTTCGCGCTCACGCTCGGCGGGGCTACCACCTTCGTGCTGCTCGCGCGCCTGCGCCAGCGGGAGCTGGCGCCGTCATGATGCTGGCACTGCTGATGACCGCTGCCCTGTCTTCGGCATCCGAGGAGCTGCCGCGCGTCGCGGTTCGCGGTCGCGACATTGCCCCGGACTCGCCGCAGGCGACGGCAACGCTTGACGAGTCCGAGCTCGAGTTGCTCCAGCCGACGCATCCTGCCGAGCTTTTTTCACGCCTGCCGGGCAGCTGGGTGACGCGCGGCAGTGGCCAGGAACACCTGACTGCCATTCGCTCGCCGATTCTCTCCGGAGCCGGTGGCTGTGGTGCGCTGCTGATACTGGAAGCGGGCATTCCCATTCGCCCCCCGGGGTTTTGCAACGTCAACAATCTTTTCGAGGTCAACCTGGCACAGGCTGAGGCGGTCAGCGTGCTGCGCGGGCCCGGTGGTATCGGCCACGCCTCCGGCGGCCTGCACGGCGTCATCGACATCACCCCGCGATCGCCGCTGACCGATCGTGAAAATCGCCTGCGCCTGGAAGCCGGCAGCAATGACTATCATCGGCTGGGCGGAGCCCTCACTGCCGAGGTCGGCACGGGCGCCTTCGGCGTTGATTTTTCCGCCATCGACGCCGGCAGCTTCCGCGTTGACGAGGCTTATGACCATCAGCTCGCCACCGTGCAGCACGCCGTGCCGGTAGCGGAAGGCCAGTGGCGCACGCTGCTCAGCGCTGCGCGACTGGATCAGGACACCGCCGGCTATATCCATGGCTACCGCGCTTATGCCGATCCCGAGCTGCGTCGCAGCAACGTCAACCCGGAGGCGTTCCGCCGGGCCAACGCCGTGCGCCTGATCAGCCGGCGCGAGTGGCGCGATCAGCAGGGTGTCGAGCACCGTTTCAGCGGCTTTGCCCGTCGCTCGAACATGACTTTTTTGCAGCACTATCTGCCGGGGCAGCCGCTGGAGCGCAATGGCCAGGTTTCGCTGGGGCTGCAGTACGACCGGGCAGCCCCTGCTGCCGGCTGGGACTGGGGCATCGATGCAGAGATTTTCCGCGGCGATCTGAGCCAGATCCAGGACGGCCCGACCGAGGGGCCGCCGCCGGTGGCTGCCATCCGCCCGGAAGGCCGGCACTATGATTATGTGGTTGATGGCCAGCGCCTGGGCGGTTATCTGGCCCGCAGCTTCGACCTGACCGAAGGCTGGCGCCTGCGCGCCGGCGCCCACGCCGACTGGATTCGCTACGACTACGACAATCGCATGGCCGCCGGCAACCGGGCCGAAGACGGTACGGCCTGCGATTCCGGCGGCTGTCTCTACAACCGGCCGACCGATCGCAGCGATGATTTTCTTGAGCTGGCTCCGGAAATCACGCTTTCCAGACCGTTGCAGAACGGGCGCGCCTGGCTGCGCATCGCCCGCGGGTTTCGCGCGCCCCAGGCCACCGAACTGTACCGCCTGCAGCGTGGCCAGGACGTGGCCGATCTCGAGCCCGAGCAACTCGATGCCGTGGAGCTGGGTATCAGTGGCCGTGGCCGGCTGAACTGGGAGCTCGTGGCTTTTTATCAGTACAAGCGCAACTACATCTTTCGCGACGGCGAGGGCTTCAACGTCAGCGACGGCAAATCGGGGCATCGCGGCATCGAGTTCTCGCTGGGCTTTTCACTGAGTGACACGCTGGATCTGGCGGCCCGCGGCAGCCATGCCACCCACTGGTATCGTTTCAATCGCGACCTCGGGGGCGAGCGGATTGTTTCCGGCCGCAGTATTCCTGCTGCTCCCGAACGCATGGCCAGCGCCAGCCTGAACTGGCGGCCCGGCAGCCGACTCCAAATGCAATTGACGGCCGAACATGTGGGCAGGTACTGGCTGGATGCGCGCAATTCAAAGCGCTACAACGGGCATACGCTGGCGCATCTTTCTGGCGTCGTTGCCCTCAACAGCCGCTGGGAGCTTGCGCTGCGCCTGCGCAATCTGTTCGATCGCCGGTACGCCGAGCGCGCCGACTACGCTTTCGGAGGCTACCGTTACTTCCCCGGCGCCGGGCGCAGCGCCTTCGTGGCTCTGGAGTGGATGCGCTGAGTCATTTTCTGCGACGGCAGGGTACACTACCGGCTGACTGGCCCGGGCACTCGCGTTCCGGTGGCCCCTTGAAGTTCGAAGCGAGATTGTGAGCAAGGAAGCAGACCGACAGCCAGCGACCGACGGCGAGACCGCATTCGTCGGCACGACCCGCGGACGCGACGAGGGACACGAGGCCTGCCTGGTCATCATTCGCGGCGCGCGCCTGGGCTCGAGAATCGTGCCCGGTGAGGCGCCTCTGGTCATCGGCCGGGCGGTGGATGCGGATTTTCAGATCTCCGAGCGCAGCATTTCCCGCCAGCATTGCCGGATCTTTCTCGAATCCGATCGTTACTGGATCGAAGATCTGGGTTCGACCAACCATACCTGGTTGAACGATCAACAGATCCAGCGCTCCGTCCTGCGCGACGGTGATCTGGTGCGCATCAGCCAGACCGTGCTCAAGTTCGTCGACGAGGGCAATATCGAGGCCGGCTATCACTCCGAGCTGCACGAAAGCACCATTCGCGACACGCTGACCGGGCTCTACAATCGTCGACACGCCATGGCCGTGCTGGAAAAGGAGTTCGCGCGGGCGCAGCGCGACGCCGGCTCGCGCCTGGCGCTGGTCATTCTCGACCTGGACTTCTTCAAGGACATCAATGATCGCCACGGCCACCTGGCCGGCGATGGTGTTTTGCGTGAGCTGACCGCCATTGCCGCCGAGCGGGTGCGCGCCAGCGATACCCTGGCGCGGATCGGCGGCGAAGAATTCGCGCTGATCCTGCCCGATACCACCCGTGATGAGGCGCGGCAGCTGGCAGAAACCATTCGCCAATCGATCGAAAGCGAGACCTTTCGCCTGGGCGATGAAGAGCACACCATCACCCTTTCGGCCGGCGTCGCCACTTGGCAGCCCGGCATGGACAGCATCAGCGAACTGCTCAAGGCCGCCGACGGGCAGCTCTACGAAGCCAAGGCTTCGGGCCGAAACCGCGTTTGCTGAGCAGCCTCTGAAAACAGGGTGGCGCCCGCCCGTTGCGTTGATTAGCGGTCGGTTTGCTCAGGCGGCGATGCCGTAAGAAGCCAGCAACGGCTCCAGCGCCGGTTCGCGACCCCTGAAAGCCAGCCAGGATTCCTGAATCGGACGGCTTGAGCCGACTTCCAGGATTTCGCGCGCCAGCCGGCCGCCGGTTTCGGTATT
>NZ_JBJNIP010000085.1:0-550 GCF_056324165.1 Wenzhouxiangella sp. YN9 | reverse complement strand
AGCACCACGCTAAGGAGAAACCATGAGACAAGTCAGCAGTTTACGACACACTCGATGGGAGTGTAAGTACCACATCGTTTTCATTCCGAAATATCGTCGGAAACGCCTGTATGGCGTGATTCGGCGGGAGTTGATCGAAGTTTTCCGGTCCCTGGCGAGGCAGAAGGAGAGCGATATTGAAGAGGGTCACCTGATGCCCGATCACGTTCACATGATGATATCGATCCCGCCGAAGTACGCCGTTTCCCAGGTGGTCGGGTTTATGAAAGGCAAGAGCGCGATTCATATCGCCCGGGTTCACGCAGGTCGTCGGAGAAACTACGTGGGCCAGCATTTCTGGGCCCGGGGCTACTTCGCTTCGACGGTGGGGCGAGATGAACGGGTAATCCGGGACTATATCCGCAATCAGGAGGCCGAGGACCGCCGACTGGATCAGCTAAACTTGATGTAGCCGCCCCCTTTAGGGGGCTCAAGGAGCGCAAGCTCCGTCACAGGCCGCTTTGAGCGGCTCACAATTAAAGCCCCCGGCTTTGCCGGGGGATACTTACTA
>NZ_JBJNIP010000084.1:0-231 GCF_056324165.1 Wenzhouxiangella sp. YN9 | reverse complement strand
TGTTAGCCCAAAGCACTAATGTCCCCTTTCCACAAAGTTAAAGTGTCCCCTTTTTGTTCTGACAAGGAGCGGGGCCATGGATCGGGAGACGATTGCCATGAGTCACAGGGAGTTGGATCGGGTGGGTGTCATCCGGAAGGTGGTTGACGGCACGCTGATCCAGCGTGAGGCGGCGCTTCATCTGGGGCTGAGCGTTCGCCACGTCAAGCGGCTGGTTCGGGCCTTCCGCGC
>NZ_JBJNIP010000083.1:0-6515 GCF_056324165.1 Wenzhouxiangella sp. YN9 | reverse complement strand
CCAGCCAACCAGCCAACCAGCCAACCAGCCAACCAGCCAACCAGCCAACCAGCCAACCAGCCAACCAGCCAACCAGCCAACCAGCCAACCAGCCAACCAGCCAACCAGCCAACCAGCCAACCAGCCAACCAGCCAATCAGCCAACGTAGCGCCATAGCGCTACAATCCTCCCACCCCAAACCGGAAGCCCACAATGCCTGAATTCAAGCTCACCCTCCCCGTTCGCTGGGGCGACATGGATTCTTTCAAACACGTCAGCAACGTGGTCTACCTGCGCTATATCGAAGAATGCCGGGCGCGTTGGATGGAGTCGGTTCCCAGCCGCTGGCAGCAAGCCGAAACCGGCCCTGTGGTCGCCAACATCAGCATCAATTTCCGCCGACCGCTGTACTGGCCCGAAGAGATCGAGGTCACTCTCAACCCCCTGTCTCCGGGCCGCTCCTCGATCAAGCTCGAGCACGAGATTCGCTCGATTCCAGACCAGGATGGCAAGGCCGTCGTTTATGCCGATGCCACCTGCACCCTGGTGTGGATCGACAAAGAAAAGGGCGAACCGGTGCCGCTGCCGACCAGCATTCGCGAGCTCGCTCCATAGCGTTCCGGCGATGCGCTCGTATGGCGCACAATCGGAAACACAATGAATCTCAGCCCTTCAAGCGCTCCACCAGCTGTTTGAGCGTGGCCTGCGTGCGCTCGTCGAACCAGGCCGCGACGAAGGCATCGATATCCAGGGCATCGCGGCTGTCGAACAGTTCGCCCAGTTCCGCACGGCACAGTTTGCGGGTGGCGGCCATGGAGTGCTGCGGCAATTCCAGCAGTTCACCGCACCATGACACGGCTCGCCCGATGACTTCGGCCGACGGAGCCAGCTCGTCAACCAGGCCAAGCTGGCGCGCCTGGGTCGGCGAGATCATGTCGCCGGCAACGAGATGGCGCTCGGCCGGATACGGGCCGATGAGCCGGGCCAGGGCGTGGTGGATGACCGGCGGCACGACCAGGCCGACCTGGACTTCATTGAGCCCGAGGCGGAACTCGCCCTCGGCCTGCACGCGATAGTCGGCGAACAGACCGATCACGGTGCCGCCGGCAGGGCTGTGCCCGGTCAGCGCCGTGACAATGGGCACGGGGCTGCGGGCGATGCGCTCGAGCAGGGTGAAGAAGGCCTGCCAGAACGCGCGCATGCCGCGCTCGTCGAGCGTGAGCAGCTCGGGCACGTCGAGCCCCGCCGAAAACAAGCCTTCGCGCCCTGAAATCACGAGCGCGCGAGCGTCGTCGTGGATGGCTTGGGCGACGGCATGATCCAGCTGGCCAACCAGCGCCGGATTGAGCGCGTTCACTGGCGGGCGATCGAGTCTGATTTCGACAACGCCGTTTGCGTGATCGATATTCTGCAGCATGGGTTCCGTGTCCTTGGGATGGGTGATCCGTTTGGGCTTGGTGATCCACGAGTCTACCGCTCTGGCGGCCTGCTGCGTGCCGGGAAGCTGCGCGGCATTTGCGCCGCCCCGGCGATGTTTCCGCTGGATCCCTCGCGACCTGCGGTTATTATGAGCCGTGGAATTCTAGGAGACAGCCCGCGTGTTCGAATCGGAACCCGCCAGCACGGCAGTGATGCTGACCGCCGCAGGCCTGCTGCTGGTGCTCAGCGTGCTGTTCAGCCGCCCTTCCGAGCGTATCGGCATTCCGGTGGTGCTGGTCTTCCTGCTTATCGGGCTGCTGGTCGGCGCCCGTTTCGGTCACGATCTGATCGATTTCGATCTGGCGTTCCGCATCGGTACGGTGGGGCTGACGCTGATCCTGTTCGATGGCGGCCTCAACACGCCTTTCCGTCAGGTACGCGAACACTTGCTGCCGGCCTCGCTGCTGGCCACGCTTGCGGTGGTGGGCACGGCAGTGCTGGTTGCACTTGTCGCCTGGCTGCTCGGCCTGGACTGGATGCTGGCGCTTCTGCTGGGCGCGATGGTGTCGTCGACCGACGCCGCTGCCGTGTTCTCGTCCCTGCGCGGCTCCAATGTCCAGCTGCGACGTCGCGTGGGCGCCACGCTGGAGCTGGAATCGGGCCTCAACGACCCGATGGCCATCATCCTGACCCTGACACTGACCGCCCAGATTGCCGGCATGCAGGCCTTCAGCCTGCTCGACTTTGCAGGCCATGTATTACTGCAGCTGACGGTCGGAGCGGCTGCCGGCCTGGCCATCGGCTGGCTGGGCACTTTGCTGCTCGAGCGTATTCGCGTGCCGGCCGCTGGCCTCTACCCGGCCCTGACCCTGGCTTTCGCGCTGCTGGCTTTCGGCATTCCCACCCTGTTCATGGGCTCGGGCTTTCTGGCCGTTTACGTCGCCGCGCTGATGCTCGGCAATCGGCGCCTGCCCTACCGTTCCGGCATCCTGCGCGTTCACGATGCGCTGGCCTGGCTGGCCCAGATCACGATGTTTCTGGTGCTGGGGCTGCTGGCCGTGCCGCAACTGCTGGTGTCGTTTGGCTGGCGTGGCGTTTTGCTGGCGCTGGCGCTGGCGCTGGTTGCTCGCCCGCTGATGGTAGTCGCCTGCCTGCTGCCGTTTCGCTACAGCGCGCGCGAGACCGCATTCATCTCATGGGTGGGCCTGCGCGGTGCGGTGCCGATCCTGCTGGCGACCTATCCCGTCCTTGCCGGCGTGGAAAAAGGCATGATCCTGTTTCACCTGGCGTTTTTCGTGGTCGTGGTCAACGCGCTCATTCCCGGTGCCACGGTGCGCTGGGCGGCATCTTTGTTCGGCGTCGAACGCGGCGGTGCCCAGCGCCCGGCCCCGGTGCTGGAAATCAACGCCATCGACAGCCTGCCGATCCAGATCATCTCGTTCAACCTGCACCCGGCCGCGATGGTGACCGGACAACCGGCCAGAATGCTGCCGCTGCCCGAGGGCGCCGACGTGCTGCTGGTAGTCCGCGGTCGCGAGGCGCTGCCGGTGACGCCCGAAACCGTGCTCGAAGCCAACGACCACGTACACGTAATGGTGCGACCGGAGCACAAGCGAATGGTGGAACTGATGTTCGGGCTGCGCGAAGACGATTGACCGCCTTCTAGGCGTCGCCGATCACGGTCGCGCACAGCTGATGGAGAATGGCGGCGGTGGCGCCCCAGATCATCCAGCGCCCGTGCGGCAGCGTGGTCAGCTCGTGGCTGTGGCCGCCGCGAGTCACGGTATGGTGACGATAGTTGTGGCGATCGAGAACGCGATCCAGCGGCAGGGTGAAGATTTCTTCCACCTCACCGGGACAAGGCCGAAGCACGGGCTGGCCCTCGATGGTAGCCACCACCGGCACGATGCGATAGCCGGTGATGGTGTCGAAACGATCCAGCAGGCCGTGCACCGACAGTCGCTCGCGCTCGACGCCGATCTCTTCGCTGGTCTCCCGCAGTGCCGTCACCAGCGGAAACGACTCGCTGCCCTCACGCCCGCCGCCGGGAAACGCAACCTGGCCGGCGTGCAGCGTCATCCGGCGGCTGCGAACGGTCAGCACCACGGCCGGAGCGGGCGCGCTCATGATGGCGATCAGCACCGCAGCGGGCCGGGGGTTCCAGGCCTTGTGCCCGGGTGGCTGAAAGCCGCGGATGCGAAGATCGGCAACCGGGGTATCGGGAGCGTGAAGCCGCGCCGCCATCTCCCGCGGGGAGAATGACAGCGCGACCTCAGCCTTCATCGAACAGACGGTCGGCCCGGGCAGGCAGGGCCTGCATGACCTCGCGGCGCTTTTCCGGCGTATAGCTCAGCCAGTCGGCAATTTCCGCCGCCGAGCGGAAGCAGCCCACGCACAGGTCTCCGGGACCGAGCGTGCAGGTTCCGATACAGGGCGACTCGACTTTCGGGACCAGTCGCGCAAGTTCGCTCATCTGCGCCTGATTACTGTCCGGGCGCCTGTGTCTGCCCCTGCTGGTTCTCCGGCTCGCCGATCTTGACCAGCTTGACGTCGAACTTCAGGGCTTCATTCGGCCCGATAATGGGTGGATCGCCACGCACGCCGAAAGCCAGCTCCGGCGGCAGGAAGATCTGCCATTCGGCGCCTTCGCTCATCTGCGGCAGCACTTCCTGCCAGCCCTCGATGACCGAGTTGACCTGAAAGACAGCGGGCACGCCGCGGCGGAAGGAGCTGTCGAACTCGCGTCCGTTGATCTTGGAACCGCGGTAGTGAACGGTGACCGTATCTTCAAGGGTAGGCCGCTCACCGGTACCTTCCTCGATGACGCGATACTGCACACCGCTGGGCAGAACGGTGATGTTCTTCTTTTCGCGGTTTTCGGCCAGGAACTCTTCGGCCTTGGCCTGATTTTCCTCGGCCAGAGCCTCGAAGGCTTCCATCCGCTCCTGACGCAGCTTCTCCTGCAGCGCGGTCATGCGCTCGCGCATGATCTCCACGTCGATGGTCGGATCCTGCTCGTTGTAGGCGTCGCGTACGGCCTGGAAGATCGCTTCCAGATCGACGTCGACGTCATAGCTCCGGAGCTCTGCGCCGAACTCGTAACCGATGGAATAGCCGAGCTCGCCCTGCTCACTTTCCAGATCCTGGGCCGCAGCCGGCGCGGCCACGAACAGGGCCAATAGCGCTGCGAGAAAACATTTCTGCATGTTGCCTCCGTTGAAGGAAATTTCGTTATGGCGGAAATTGCGAAAGCGGGCATTGTACCCGACCACTCCGCCCCTGACCACGGCAACGACCGCTTGTGCCACGCTCGGCGCAGACTGGCCCGCTGCATTCAATGGACCGTCAGGCGGCGCGATCGGTTCCGCAGCCAAACTACAGGCGAGACTTGCCATTATCGCGACAATATTCGCCTTTGCTCGGGCCCGGCAATGACGCAAGCCCCTGATTTCAGGGCCTCAAGCACTCTGGCACGGCACTTGCGAGGAACCAGGCAGGACAAGCCATCGCAACAGGAGTTAACACCATGGGCATTTTTTCCCGCCTGGGCGACATCATCAACGCCAATCTCAATGCCGCGCTGGAAAAAGCGGAAGACCCGGAAAAGATGATTCGCCTGATGATTCAGGAAATGGAAGATACGCTGGTCGAGATCCGCTCGGCGACAGCGAAATGCATCGCCGAGAAAAAGGAGCGCGAGCGCCTGCTCAAGCGTCTGGAACAGCAGCAGCTGGAATGGCAGCGCAAGGCGGAGCTGGCGCTGGAGAAAGAGCGCGAAGATCTGGCGCGCGCCGCCCTGGCCGAGAAAACCCGGCTGGGTGATCGCATCGACTACCTCAAGGAAGAGCTGGAGCAGTACACCAACCAGCTGACCAAGTACGACGAGGACATCGGCAGGCTGCAGGCCAAACTGACCGACGCCCGCAACCGCCAGCGCGCGCTGGTAATGCGCCACCGCTCGGCCAGCCACCACCTCAAGACCAGAAAGCAGGTCTACAACGACAAGGTCGACGAAATGCTGCACCGTTTCGACGCCGCCGAGGAGCGCGTCGAACGCATCGAGTCGGAAGCTGAGGCGCTGGACATGGGCCGCCAGGGCCGCACGCTCGACTCCGAGTTCGAGGACCTTGAGCGCGACGAGCGCGTCGAAGAAGCGCTGGCCGAACTCAAGTCCCGTCGCAACCGGGAGTAGGCCGAAATGAACGAATTCGTATTCGTGTTCGTGCCGCTGCTGGTGTTTCTGGTGATCGTGGCGCCAATCTGGCTGATTCTGCACTACGCCACGCGCAATTCGGCCAGCCGGCGGCTCAACAGCAAGGATGAAGCGCTGATGGAAGACCTGCACGACACGGCACGCAAGATGGAGGAGCGCATCCATACCCTCGAACGCATTCTTGATGCCGACAGCCCGAACTGGAGAGACCATACATGAACCGCCGTTACAGCGAACCTCAACAGCCCAGCCGAAACCGCCTCTACCGCAACAAGCAGCGCGGCATTCTGGGCGGCGTATGCGCCGGCATCGCCGACTGGGCCGGCTTCAATCTGACCGCGCTGCGGATAATCACGATCCTGCTGGCGATTCCGTTTACCGCGGTGATGATCGTCGGCTACATCGCGCTATGGATTCTGTTGCGCAGACGGCCGGTCAACCTCTATCGCGACGAGCACGACGAGGCTTTCTGGCAGGAAGTACGACGCGGGCCGAAAGACGGCGTCGGCACCCTCAACCGCCGCTTCCGCGAGCTCGACAAGCGCCTGCAGCGGATGGAGGCCTGGTTGACCTCGAGCGAATACCGCATCGACCGCGAGCTTGAAGACTGACGTCTCTGGTTAGCTGGTTAGCTGGTTAGCTGGTTAGCTGGTTAGCTGGTTAGCTGGTTAGCTGGTTAGCTGGTTGGCTGGTTGGCTGGTTGGCTGGTTGGCTGGTTGGCTGGTTGGCTGGTTGGCTGGTTGGCTGGTTGGCTGGTAGGCTGGATGGCTGGGTGCCTGTATTGCTGGTATTCTGGTTGGCTGGTTGTCTCGTTGCATGGTTGGCTGTTTGGCTGGGTGGCAAGTTGGCAGTTTGGCTGGTTGGAGGCTTGTCAGCTTTGCTCGTAGGCTTATGCGTGATATG
>NZ_JBJNIP010000082.1:0-12957 GCF_056324165.1 Wenzhouxiangella sp. YN9 | reverse complement strand
CATCCCGAGCGCTACGTCAAAGGACCACCCCAAGTTGCCAGGCCACCAGCGGTCGTCTCGATCAATCCCGACGATGGTCAGACCGCAACGGAGTTACTCGGCACACCAGGTGCGTTCGAAGTCTCACCAACACCGGTCAGCATCGAGCTGCCCGAGGTTGTTACATAGAAATCGTCGCCGATGTGTTGGGAATAGGTTGACACGTTCCGTGACGTTCTATCGTAAAGTACGCGCTTCTACTGCCGTGAATTGATTAGTTCAGCACCGAGATTGCACCACACAAATTAGTGCGCCATATATATTTTTGCTTGCCCTGATGAATAATAGAAAACCGATTCTTTTATCGCTTGGAATGTATAGCCAATGAGACTGATTAAAGCTCGCGTCCGCATGTATCACGATATCTGCGATACCGGAGAGTTTGAAATCCAGAATGGAAGGCCGCTTCTTCCTGGTGTACCTAGAGGCCGAAAGATCCTAATTCTTGACGCCCTGCAGCGGTTAAATCCACCCTCGGAACTTCAGGGATTTGACCCGCTTCGCGACTATCCTCGATCTGAATTCGACGACGACATTATGCGGGGCAATGTTTTTCCCTCCGATGTGACAGTTGCAGAAGGTCACTTCGCCCCGGAACCAGGAGACCTAGATAATGATCACGATGCCTGGCTATACAAATGCACTTATATATTTGGCCGGACGCTGGACAACAAATGGTGGCACCGAATTGACGGTAGTCCGAGTTTACTCACGTTTGGTGAGTGCAAGCAGGATATCTTATATCTCTGCCTCCACGCCGAGAGCCGAAAGAGCGACGGAGATAGATCTCCTAGTGAGCTACTTAATGCGTTTGCAGGCCTATGGACAGATAAGACAGTCATCGATGGTAGCCGCGCTGAAGCGCTGTTTAATTGGGTTTGTAGTTTGCGGCCGTTAATTGAGCTTGAGACCGAATATCACTCGCTATGGGACGAGCTCCAATTTGAGACAGTTATGGCCACAGTATATTCGGACGCGTTGGGCCTCCTCAGGAACCAGCTTCCAGTAGGTCAAGTCGCTCTATTGGATAACAATTAAGAAAGTAAATGCTTAGCTCGATCGGCTGAGGATGCTGTGAGGCTCTCTGACACTGAAACCGCGAGGATATGGCCGTCTTCTCGATCTTACCCGGACCCACCGTCGATTCCAACGCTCTACAAACTGGGGAGTTGTAAGCCCGTGCCGCGAGTAGAACCCCAGCACGACACGGCCGCTAGCACAAATCCCATCCATGTCCATCAACAAATCCCGACAGCGTCCCCTGTCCCTAGCGCCCGACAATTCCGGTGTGCTAACCTAAAAAGCACTTAAGTTGGGCGAAGCGGATGGCAGACGAGATCAGCTGGCGAGCAATGGGAGAACGTTTGTGGGCAGTCGCGATTCGTAGATCGCCCTAGCAATGATGGAAATCGGCGAGGAGGGAGCACACAGACTCATAGGGCGGATCACGACGCAATGACTTGTGCGTTTGTTCAAGGAGCCTGAATCAGGAAGGCACGCGCAGATGCATCTTTTTGGATCCGGCACACTCGCTCCGCCTCAACCCCCATACGAAGATCTTAATTGCCAGTCATTGCCGCATCCGCAACTCGTTGCTGTATATGTATCGATTTACGTCGCCAATGAGTATTCGAACAAATCGATTTTGGATTGCATGTGGCGACAATTTGCAAGAGATAAGCTAGTCAGCTGTCATGTACATCGTGCTCGACACAAATCTCGTCGTGGGGTACTACCTCCCGCGAGCATTGAATCATCAAAAAGCCCGGGCACGTGTCCGGACACTAGTGGATTCAGTCCGATCCGGCGAATCCGAGCATTTTCTCTACATTCCTAATATCGCAATTGCGGAGGCCTTCAGCATCTTCGCGAAGTATTCATTCGGAAGGCACAATCAGCACGTTGTTAAGAACGGTGGCACGATCGATACCCGCATTTACCAGTCCTTGTGTGATCAGTTCCAAAAAGACATTCACAACGGACGCGTTTTTTACCAACTTGAGCTTAATCGATATCATGTGCTGGGAATTGACCTTGTCGCTCCAATCGACCACTACTTCAAGATTCAACGCACACAGAAGTATGCGCGGCCTGCCGGAACTTTCGATCAGATTATTGTTGCGATGGGTATTCATCTAGGTCATCTTCATGGCGTCAATAATGTACTAATCGCCACTGCTGACACACGACTCACTCAATTGGTTAAAAAGTGCAGAAGCAACATTCCAACCAGAACGGTCCAACGCCTGAAGCTAGATCGGGCAGAAGATGTTGCAGGGAAGCGATTCAGCCCCAACCTGTTTCCCGAAGCCGTCCATATTGGGAACGCACGGATCTCTGATCTGGAGCGCTTGCTTGGTCAGTGGCCTCTTCCGGTTGGGGGGCTTGGAGGGAGGTACACGCATGACGGATAACAAGTCGCTCAAGTACGCTCCGGCCCTAGCGGGCCTCCGCCGGACGCACTTACGCGCGCCGTGGCTTTTCCGCTCCAGCAGGACTGTCAGTTCGCTGGGAATGGCCGAGGAATTCCTTGTGTCTGATTCCGTGGGAATCTTTGGCTAGAAAACTCCGGTCGGGCGAGTTCGATCCAAGTTGCTGCAGTTCCTTGGATTATAGTGGACGAATCGGTACAGTACCGGACGAGGGCAGTCAGCTAAGAAGGGCGGGCATGATTAACAAGAAAGACCTCTCCGAACGCGACATCTGTACGAAATTCATCACTCCGGCGCTGCGCAAGGCGGGCTGGGACGAGATGCTGCAGATCCGGGAGGAGGTCAGCTTCACCAGGGGGCGCCTGATCGTCCGCGGCAAGCTGGTCAGTCGGGGGAAGGCCAAGCGGGCCGATTACATTCTCTACGTCAAGCCCAATATTCCGGTGGCACTGATCGAGGCCAAGGACAACCGGCACAGCGTCGGGGACGGCATGCAGCAGGCGCTGGGATACGCCGAGACCCTTAATATTCCCTACGTGTATTCGTCCAACGGGGACGGCTTCGTCTTCCACGACCGGACCGGCGCCAGTGACCAGCCCGAGGTCGATCTGGACCTGGACGACTTCCCTGCGCCCGAAGATCTCTGGCAGCGCTACCGGGCCTGGAAGGGATTGGACCCGGAGGCCGAGAAGGTCGTGCTGGAGGACTATCACGACGACGGCAGCGGAAAGACACCCCGCTACTACCAGGTCAACGCCATCAACGCCACGATCGAGGCCATTGCCAAGGGTCGAGACCGCATCCTGCTGGTCATGGCCACGGGTACAGGCAAGACCTACACGGCGTTCCAGATCATCTGGCGGCTCTGGAAATCGGGCCGGAAAAAGCGAATTCTGTTCCTGGCCGACCGGAACGTCCTGGTCGACCAGACCATGGTCAATGATTTCCGGCCGTTCGGTGGCGCGATGGCCAAGCTCTCGACCCACTCGAAAACCATCGAGCGGGCCGACGGGTTGGAGACGGAGCTTCCCCTGGCCGTGGACCGCCAGCGGCGAATCGACACGTCTTACGAGGTGTATCTCGGGCTGTACCAGGCCATCACCGGCCCTGAGGAGAACCAGAAGCTTTTCCGAGAGTTCTCGCGGGATTTCTTCGACCTGATCGTGATCGACGAATGCCACCGTGGCAGCGCGGCCGAGGATTCGGCCTGGCGCGAGATCCTGGAGTACTTCGAGTCGGCTACCCAAATCGGCATGACCGCCACACCCAAGGAGACCAAGTACGTCTCCAACATTGCCTATTTCGGGGATCCGATCTACAGCTATTCCCTGAAGCAGGGCATCCGGGACGGCTTTCTGGCCCCGTACAAGGTCGTCAAGGTGCACATTGACCGCGATGTGGAGGGTTACCGCCCGGAGAGGGGCCAGCTCGATCGGGTTGGGCAGCCGATCGAAGATCGGATCTACAACACTAGGGATTTCGATCGGCACATAGTCCTAGACGAGCGCACCAAACTGGTAGCAAAGAAGGTCACCCAATTTCTCAAGGAGGCTGGAGACCGCTATCAGAAGACCATCGTGTTCTGTGTCGATCAGGAACATGCCGCTCGCATGCGACAGGCGCTCGTCAACGAAAACGACGATCTCGTGCTGGAGAACCCCCGCTACGTGATGCGGATTACCGGAAACGACCCGGAGGGACAGGCCCAGTTGGGCAACTTCATCGACCCGGAGTCCAAGTGGCCGGTGCTGGTGACGACCTCGCGGCTGCTCTCGACCGGGGTAGACGCCCAGACCTGCCGGCTGATCGTGCTCGATCGCGAGGTGGGCTCGATGACCGAATTTAAGCAGATTGTCGGGCGTGGAACCCGGGTGCACGAGGACACCGGCAAGTACTATTTCACGCTTATCGATTTTCGCGGCGCGACCAGCCACTTCGCGGATCCGGATTTTGATGGCGAGCCCGTGCAGATCTACGAACCCAGCGGCACTGGTCCGATCGACCCACCTGAGGCGCCGCCGACCGACGAGGAAGGCGAAGATCTCCCCGAGGCGCCCGGCGAGGACGAAACGATTCTCGATGATCCGACCATGCCGGAGCCGCGCTCGGAACCGCGGCCGAAGGTCTACGTCGACGGCGTCTCTGCCGAGATCGTCGCCGAGCGAGTGGAATATCTGGATGCCAACGGCCAATTGGTGACCGAGTCGCTGCGGGATTTCACGAAGAAAGCGCTGCGTAAGCGCTTTGCCAGCCTGAATGACTTCCTTCGCCGCTGGAACGCCGCAGAGCGCAAGCACGCACTGCTAGAGGAGCTGGAGGCTGAGGGCTTGCCGCTCGATCCGATCCTGGACGAGCTCGGCAAGGACCTGGATCCATTCGATCTGATCTGCCACGTAGCGTTCGGCGCCAAGCCGCTGACGCGACGCGAGCGAGCCGATAACGTCAGGAAGCGCGATGTGTTCAATCGCTATGGTGAGCAGGCCCGCGCAGTTCTCGATGCGCTGCTCGAGAAATATGCCGATGAAGGCGTCCTGAACCTGGATGATACGAATGTGCTGCGGATTCCGCCGTTGGATCAGCTGGGTACGACGGTTGAGCTTGTGCGCGCGTTCGGCGGCAAGGCTGCATTTGAGCGGGCCGTGCACGATCTGCAGAATGAACTCTACGGGGAGACCGCCTGAATATGCCGGTTATACGGCACGAGAATCGACTTAAGATCGTCCGGTTAGAGCTCGATCCGGCAGAAATCTCCCAGCTTCTGGAGAAACACCGTCAGAAATGGGAGCCGGCGGATCGCCTGGAGGCCGAGGCTGATGCCGTGATCGCCGCTGGATATACGCCGGAGGCCTCGATGGAATTTGCCTCGGAGGTCATCCAGTGGGGCGGCGGGCACCGGTTTGCAGGTCGTTTCGTGGCCAAGAACGCTGCCGTAGATGTGGCGTCTACTTTGGAGCGATCTGTAGCCCTGACCGACCAGGGAAGCGTCGGAGCCGGTGTGGAAGCAGTTCGCCAGCTTAACCAGCTCGGTCAGTCGTTCGCCTCGAAGATCGTTCGGTTCCTCCGCCCGGAGAAGGCGGTGATCCTCGATAGCATCATTCGCAACGCGCTGGGATACACCGAATCGGTGGCGGGCTACGAAGAATTTCTCGCCGACTGCAGAACCATTAGGAATGCCGCAATCGATACTAATCCGCAGCTTCGAGTCTGTGACGTCGAAGCCGCAGTCTTTGCAAAGATTCAAGGATACTGATTCATGGCTGTACGTACGCTTGTCAAATCCATCCAGGACATCATGCGCCAGGACACCGGCGTGGACGGCGATGCCCAGCGAATCAGCCAGCTGTGCTGGATGTTCTTCCTCAAGATCATCGACGACCAGGATAAGGAGCTGGAACTGGTCAAGGATGACTATCGCTCCCCGATCCCCGAGCGCCTGCAGTGGCGCAGCTGGGCCGCGGATCCGGAAGGCATCACCGGTGACGAGCTAATGGACTTCATCAACGACGATCTGTTCCCAACCCTCAAGGGCCTGGCCCCTCGTACGCCTCGCGCCCGGACCGTCCGTGATGTGTTCGAGGACGCCTTCAATTTCATGAAGTCAGGACAGTTGATGCGCCAGGTCGTCAACAAGATCAATGGCATCGACTTCAACAATCTGTCCGAGCGCCAGCATTTCGGCGACATCTACGAGCAGATTTTGAATGATCTGCAGTCGGCCGGAAATGCCGGCGAGTACTACACGCCACGCGCTGTGACTTCGTTCATGGTGAAGATGACCGACCCGAAGCCCGGCGAGATCCTGTTCGATCCCGCGTGCGGGACTGGCGGGTTCCTGACCTGCGCCATCCGCCACATGCGTGAGCACTACGTCAAGCGCCCCGAGGACGAGGCGACGATGGAATCCTCGCTCCGGGCGGTCGAGAAGAAACAGCTCCCCCACATGTTGGCCGTTACCAACATGCTGCTGCACGGCATCGAGGATCCCTCCTTCCTCCGCCACGACAATACTTTGGCCCGTCCCTATATTTCCTGGGGCAAGGACGAACGCGTTGACATCGTGCTCACCAATCCGCCCTTCGGTGGGCGCGAGGAGGATGGCATCGAGGCCAATTTCCCCCAGCACTTCCGCACCCGCGAGACGGCCGACCTGTTCCTCGCTCTGATTATTCGCCTGCTGAAACCAGGCGGTCGGGCGGCGGTGGTCCTACCTGATGGCTCGCTTTTCGGCGAGGGCGTCAAGACCCGGCTCAAGGAGCACCTGCTCGAGGAGTGCAATCTCCACACCATTGTCCGCCTGCCCAACTCAGTCTTTCGCCCGTATGCCTCGATCGGCACAAATCTGCTGTTTTTCGAGAAGGGTATGCCCACCAAAGATATCTGGTTCTGGGAGCACCAGGTCCCCGAGGGCCAGAAAGCCTACTCCATGACCCGACCCATCCGCTTGGAGCACCTGGACGACTGCGTGGAATGGTGGGGCGGGCCGGAGCGCAAGGGTCGCAAGGAAACGGAACGCGCTTGGAAAGTCACCGCAGAGGAGGTGAAGGAGCGTGGCTACAACCTCGACATCAAGAACCCCCATACGGTGGAAGAGGAGCTCGGCGACCCTGAGATCCTTCTAGAAGAACTGACTAACGCCGAGGCCGAGGTTGCCGCACTGCGCGATCAGCTCAAGGCCATCCTGTCGGAGGCGCTGATTCGATGAATGCTGAGCGTCTTCTTGAACTCTACGACAAGATAGCTGAGGCGCCTGACGCCATCAAGCAACTGCAGAGATTTGTGTTGGATCTTGCCGTGCGAGGCAAGCTGGTTGAGCAGGATCCAGCTGATGAGCCTGCCTCCACATTACTGGAGCGAATCGCAGCAGCGAAGGAAGATTTGGTAAAGGCAGGAGAAATCAGAAAACCCCGGAATCTTGCCAACGGCTCGGAAGTTGAACGACCTTTCGACATCCCGCCTGCGTGGCGTTGGTGCCGTCTTGATGCTGTAGGCGCTATTGTTGGTGGCGGTACGCCCCGTGCAGGCGATACCGAGAATTTCGCTGAATCTGGTGACGGCATTCCATGGCTGACCCCGGCCGATCTTGGCGGCTACCGGGGCCTTTATATCGAACGAGGTTCGCGAGATCTGACTGAAAAAGGGCTCAAGTCGTCCTCGGCTACCCTGATGCCGGCGGGGACCGTGCTTTTTACTAGCCGTGCGCCGATAGGCTATGTGGCCATCGCCTCGAATCCGATTTCTACAAATCAAGGATTCAAGTCCATCGTGTCTTACGTTGCTGACTGTTCTCGATTCGTTGCTCTAGTGATGCGATCTTTCGCGCCTGAGATCGATGCGAGGGCTCCGGGAACAACCTTCAAGGAAGTCTCGGGCAAGATCGTCGCCGGTGTTGCCTTCCCTCTGCCCCCTCTCGCTGAGCAGCAGCGAATCGTGGCCAAGGTGGAGGAGCTGATGGCGCTGCTGGGCCGGCTGGAGGCGACCCGCACCGCGCGCGAGACCATACGAGACCGGCTAACCACCGCCAGCCTCGCCCGCCTGACCGCGCCCCACACCGATCCCGAGGTGTTCCCGGACCACGCTCGCTTCGCCCTTGACGCGCTCCCCGCCCTCACCGCACGCCCGAAGCAGGTCGGAGCTCTCCGCGAGACTATCCTCAATCTTGCTATTCGGGGAAGGCTTGTGGAACAAGATCCTTCGGACGAGCCAGCATCAGAATTGATGGATCGACTTCAGAGAAGAAGAGAAGAGTTGATTAATTCTAAGAAGCTAAGGAGGTTAAAAATGCCTCCTAAGCCAGATAGCGAGGAGCTAGGTTTCAATGTGCCGACTGGGTGGTTGGCCGCAAGGCTTGGTGAAATATATGACGTCCGCGATGGCACGCACGACACACCTAAGTATGTTAGCGAAGGAGTTCCCCTTGTCACAAGCAAAAATCTTTCATCCGGAGTCCTATCATTTGATGGCGTAAAACTCATCAGTGAAGAAGATCATCGAAAGATTTCCCAGCGATCACTTGTAGAGAAGAATGACGTTCTTTTTGCCATGATTGGTAGTATCGGCAATCCTGTTATTGTCGATACCAATAAGGCCTTCAGCATCAAAAACGTTGCTTTGTTCAAATATATAGATAGCAAGGACCAATCCCCGAAGTTTCTGAAATATCTACTTGAGTTCGCTTCCCATGTAATGAGAAGTGAAGCTACCGGTGGGCTCCAGCCCTTCGTGTCTTTAGGGTACTTAAGGTCTTTTCCTATTGCGCTTCCACCTCTCGTAGAACAGCATCGGATCGCAGAAAGAGTCGATGAACTCATGGGTTTGACCAATCGGCTGGAGAGTGCCATTCGGATATCAGATGCCACGCGTGGGCGCCTGCTAGAGGCAACTCTCCACAAAGCTCTTGGAGCCCCGTCAAGCGAACGAGAGGCCGCCTGATGCCCATCCGCCACAGCATTTGGAGAGTGGGTCAGAGACCGCAGGCCCTGAAACACGGGTTCCTCGACAGTGAAACACTGCTGGAGGATATGATCGTCTCCGCGCCGGAGATCCTCTCCCCCGAGTGGTTGATTATTGGCCGACAGGAGGATACCGGACATGGCGGGCGGATTGACCTGCTCGCACTCGCGCCCGATGGTGCGCTGATCCTGATTGAGTTAAAACGCGCCCGAACGCCCCGTGACGTGGTAGCCCAGGCGATCGACTACGCAGCGTGGGCGGAGTCGCTGGAGGCCGAAGATATCGGTCGCATCTTTAGTCGTTTTTCAGGGGGCGACGATCTCGGCCGTGCCTACCACGAGAAATTCGGCCAACGGCTCGACGAGGACACCCTCAACGAGAGCCACCAGATTGTGATCGTAGCGTCCTCGCTAGATGCAAGCAGCGAACGTATCGTCGATTATCTGAACCAACGCGACATCCCCATCAATGTGCTTTGCTTCCAGATATTCGAGAGCCCCGACGGTCCGCTACTCAGCCGCGCTTGGCTGCATGATCCAGTCGAAACACAGATGGCTGCCTCGACAACCGGAGGACGTCCTTCCGAGAAAGAGCCATGGAATGGCGAGTATTACGTGTCGTTCGGCCACGGGATGGGCCGATCATGGAAAGAAGCAAGGCAATACGGTTTCGTTTCTGCTGGCGGTGGCTCCTGGTACAGCGGCACCCTGAACCTGCTAGAACCCGGCGATAGGATCTGGGTCAAGGTGCCCGGAACTGGCTTCGTAGGAGTGGGTCGGGTAACTGAGAAGGCCGTTCCAGCGGCGGACTTCCAATTGCCAGGCCCCGGTGGCGCACTCCGCCCAGCACTGGACGTGCTCACCGAAGACCATTACATGCGTGATCACGTGGACGACTCGGATCTCTGCGAGTATTTTGTCGCCGTTGACTGGATCGAAACTGTTCCGCTGGAGAAGGCCTTCAATGAAGTTGGTCTGTTCGGCAACCAGAACACCGTCTGCGCACCGAAGACGCCAAAATGGCGGCATACGGTAGCGAGGCTGAGTCAATTTTTCGAACAGCCCGATAAGATACTCTAAAAGCCGGCGCTGTTGTATAGGCATTGATTGGAGAGGTTATGGAGCCTGAACAAATAGTCATGAGCTTTGTGCAATCTCTGCAAGCAGAGTGCGGTTCTAAACATTCTCTTTTAGTAAGAGTCACCAACGATGTGTCAATCGAATCAAAGTTCTTCGAGACGGTGGTTGAGGGAGCTGATTGGTATGAGAGTGTCGCTTCCATGAGGGTTGATTTTGTTGCCGTCGACGCACCGCTATCAATGGCTAAGGAAGAGGTTGATATTGGTGGCTCATTGATGAAGGTTCAGAAAAATTGGATCGAGATTGCAAAGGCACTCTGCCTCTTAAATGACACGGGTGTCTGCATTGCGATCGTTGAGCAGCCTGCGTTTGGGCTCCGACAGGGCGAAAAGTTCCTGAAATCGCTAGAGGGCGATGGATTTGCATTAGACGGTATTTTTAACTGCCCTCCAAATCTTCTCGCGACTACGTCTATCATTCGTCCGGTAATCGCCGTAATAAGCAGGAAGTCTCCAGGTAGGGTGTTTGCGGCAGAGCTGGAGGATGTGGCGCAGGCGTCATCTGTCGCCCGAGCATTTGTGGATGGGTACGATGGGGACTCCTTGGCCGAGGGGATGATGATTGACGGTGGGGACTTCACTGGCTTCGATGGTTTGAAGGCTAGGATTCAGCTTGATCGACTGGAGACACAATATAAGGAATACCAATCGCGTCCTCTAGGTCAGGTGGCTAGTGAGATGAACACTGTTGGATCAGGCGAATCATTCACTGGCAAGGAAAACGCAGTCTATGTTCCAATGTTTGGTGATTCGGCGGTAGTCGATAAGCTACAAGAAGCAAGCATAAAGCACCAGAATCTTTTTGAAGTTGTATTTCCGGATACTGTAAATAATTCCTATGTTGCAGCTTTCTTTCGCTCTGATCTCGGGTTGCTGGTTCTAAAGTCTCTAACCCGAGGTTCAGTGATATCAATGATTTCTAAGGCTGAACTTGCTCGAGCACCGCTTGCCCTTCCGGGCATCCAAGAGCAGGAGGAAATTGTTGAGTCTCATAGTAAGCTCTTCACCTTAAAAAACGCAATTGAAGGATTCCAGAAAGATCTGGCGCTTAATCCAAGAAGTGCATCCGCGATAAGAGGTCAAGTGGATAGTATGCTGGAAAAGATTGGAGCTTTGACCGAGGCGGATCGGATAATGGGTATGGCTCGGGAGGGGGAGTCTGCAACGGTCGAATTTAAACAGACGCTCAGCCTAGATGTCAGAAAAGGGACAAAGGAGAAATACATCGAGGTTTCTGCCCTCAAGACCATAGTAGCCTTCCTGAATACAAAGGGTGGCACCTTATTGGTCGGAGTTACCGACGACGGCGAAATCGTAGGGGTTAATGATGAAGTAAGGCGATTTCATAAGAACAACGATGGATTTTTACTTCATTTTAAGAACAGAATCAAAGAGCGTATCGGTGAGCAGAATTACCCATTTATTGACCAGAAAATCATAGCTCTCGGCGATGCTTATGTGTTAATGGTTGAGTGCAGGCAGGCAACGTCGCCATGCTACCTTGACGAAAAAGAATTTTATGTTCGTACTAATCCCGCTACGGACAAGCTTGAGGGTCCGAAACTCGTTGAGTATATTCGGAATCACTTCCCTAGTTGAGGTCTCATCTTACAATTCTCTGTAGATGACTTCTGGCGCCCAAAATATTGGTGGCTCTTTCCGGTTTTGTGTGGGTTGACCGGTTCGGATAGGCTACCGACTGGCCCTGATTCGAGTCCAGTCCCATGCACGACCGCGAGCTTTTCCGCCAGATTCTCGGCATTCAGGCGCCCTGACGGTGGTTGTCAAGATAGATGTCGCCTTACCCATGCTTAGGCAGCCTGTTTTTCTGGCCGCTCTTCCTTCTCCGGGTTCAGCCACACGGTTCCGACGGGTGACCAGTTCCGGGTATCTCCGCTCCAGCGCTGCGGATGCCGCTCTCGCGCCGCCTGATAGACGGCGTGCCGCTTGGCCAGGATCTCGATGTCCTGCCCGGTGTGACGCTGGTTCGGCGTGACGTAGTTGATGCCGCGATGCTTGTGCTGGTGGTTGTACCAGTCGACGAAGTCACAGACCCACTCGCGCGCGGCCTCGAGCGAGGCAAAGCCAGTCTTGGGGAAGTGCGGCACATATTTGCAGGTCCTGAACAGCGATTCGACGAACGCGTTGTCGTCGCTGACCCGCGGTCGGCTGAACGAGGCGGTGATCCCGAGCTTGCCGAGCATGACCTGCACCGTCTGGCCCTTGATCGGGCTGCCGTTGTCGCCGTGAAGGACCAGCGGATTTCCGATGCAGCCTTCCTTCCAGACGCTGCGCTGGACCAGATCGCTGGAGTGCACGGCACTCTCGTTCTCGTGCACCTCCCAGCCCACGATCTTGCGGCTGAACAGATCCATGATCAGGTACAGGAAGAAGAAGCGGCCGCGGATATCGCCCGGCAACCAGGTGATGTCCCAACACCACACGGTGTTGGGCGCATCAGCGCGGTGAGTCGCTGGCGGTCGGGCCGCTGCAGGGTTGCGAGCACGTCCACGATGGTGCTGCTGGTCCTCGTCATTGAGCACGCGGTAGAAGCTCGACTCCGAAGCCAGGTAGCGGCCCTCGTCAGCCAACTTCGGCACGATCTGGCCGGGCGGCATGGAAGCGTGCTCGGGCTCGTTGCAGATCCTTACAATCTCTTGCCGCTCTTCGGGCTTGAGCGCGTGAGATGGCAACGGGCGTGCCGCCTCCGGCCGTCTGTCGGCGCGCACAGCGCCATCTGCCGTCCAGCGCTGGTATGTAAGCGTCCATTCCGCACCGTTCTTCCCCGCGCGTTGCTGAGTCAGTAATCTGCTCCCAAACTCAACTCAAGGAGCAGATCATGTCTTCGACCTATCGCATTCGCCGCTCGGCAAAGCAGTGGCAGAACCTGATTGACGA
>NZ_JBJNIP010000081.1:0-103784 GCF_056324165.1 Wenzhouxiangella sp. YN9 | reverse complement strand
GTAGGCGCGAGCCTCACCACCACGCGCTTCAGCGCTCACCTTCGTCAGCGCCGCCGTCAGCGTCGTCTTGCCGTGGTCAACGTGACCGATCGTGCCCACGTTGACGTGCGGCTTGGTGCGTTCAAACTTTGCCTTGGACATGCCTCAAAACTCCGTTTTGTTTTGCTTTGCAGTTGTCGATGATCATGGTGCCCACGACTGGAATCGAACCAGTGACCTCTCCCTTACCAAGGGAGTGCTCTACCGCCTGAGCTACGTGGGCGCTCAACTCAAAAAAAACCGGCAACGAAACACCTGCGGCATTCGCTGCATGCCGCTTGCGGCGGTTTCCGCAAGCAACCTCGCTTCCTGACCCGCGGGCCGGGCACTGATCCAGCGCGCAAAACCAGCGCGCTACACCAAACACTGGAGCGGGTGATCGGAATCGAACCGACATCATCAGCTTGGAAGGCTGAGGTTCTACCATTGAACTACACCCGCTCGGAAAACCGACTGCTTCCAAACCTCAAAAATCTGGTGGAGGGGGCAGGATTCGAACCTGCGAAGGCTAAGCCAGCAGATTTACAGTCTGCCCTCGTTGACCGCTTGAGTACCCCTCCGGAAATCCGTACATTTGGCCTGGCCGGACCAGCCGACCGCCTGACTTTCCAGACGAAGCCCGCAATTCTGTCCGATCCTGTTCGACAAGTCAACCACTTTACCGAATTCAGGACGGATGGACCGCCCTGAGCTGCCGACCAACGGCAAGCCAGGCGCCCAGAATGCCGAGCGCGCCGCTGCCCAGAACCAGGATGGCCACTACGCCCGACGGCACCGATGCCAGGATGAAGTCGCTGGCATACGCACCACTGAGCCGCCCGACGGGCCCGGACAGCGCGAGCAAGCCCAGCTCGACGACGGCCCAGGCCGCCAGGCCACCGGCCAGACCGTACCAGAAGCCGGAATAAAGAAAAGGGCGGCGCACAAAACCGTCGGTGGCACCGACCAGGGCAAGCACGCGAATCTCCTCGCGGCGGTTATGGATATCCATCCGGATGGTATTGCCGATAACAAACGCTACTGCCAGGGCAAACAGCGCGCCGAGGAGAATCGCCAGGCGCTCGAGCAGCGCAAGAATGGCGTCCAGGCGCTCGAGCCAAAGCAGATCGACGACCACCTGATCAACCCCCTCGACAGCGCGCAGGCGTGCCGACAGGGCCTCGACGTCCTGCCGCGCCGCCGGGGTAATCTCCAGCACCCACGGCAACGGGTTGCCCTCGACATGCGCCGAAACCCCTTCGATCTGCAGGCGCCCGGTGAGCTCGGCCATGCCCGCCTGCGGGCTGATCGGATCGACCGCGACGATGTCCGCCCAGGTGCTCAGCCGGGAGGCCAGCTGCACGGCCTCGCGCTCGCCGCGCTCGCTCTGAAGAAACACCGACAGCGTATCAAGGCGCTCCCAGCCGTCGCTGATCCGCCCGGCATTGTCGAGCGCCACATAAAGGCCGGTCGGCAGGCTGAGCGTGATTGCCAGCACCACCACCGTCATCAGCGTAGCCAGAGGGTGCCGCAGCAATGCGCCGAGTGACGACAACAGACTGTAGGCATGCCTGCGCGCCCAGGCGCGGACACCACCGGTCCAGGGCATCCCCCGGGGGCCAAAGCCGACCTGACCGCTCACGCCCCAGCCTCCGGCCGGGCAGGCAGATCGTCGCCCAGCGCGCCATTCCTGAGCACCAGAACGCGACGCTGCAGCCGCCGAATCAAGTCGAGGTCATGGCTGGCGATCAGCACCGTTGTGCCCAGCTCATTCAAGGACACGAAGAACTGCATCAGCTCTGCCGAAAGCTCGGGGTCGAGATTGCCGGTCGGCTCATCGGCCAGCAGCAACGGCGGCTTGGCGACGATCGCCCGGGCAATGCCCACGCGCTGCTGCTCACCGCCGGAGAGCATCGGCGGATACATGCGCTCTCTGGCCAGCAGCCCCACCTTGTCGAGCGCGGCGCGCACCCGCCGCCGGATCTCCGGATACGCGACGCCGGCAATCACCAGCGGCAGCGCCACGTTATCGAACACGCGCCGATCGCCGAGCAGGGAGTGATCCTGAAACACGATGCCGATATGACGGCGCAGCCAGGGAATCTGGCGGCGGGAAATCCGGCCCACGTTGCGGCCCTCGAACAGCACCCGGCCCCGACTGGGCCGCTCGAGCAGCGCGATCAGCTTGAGCAGCGTCGACTTGCCCGCTCCGGAATGTCCGGTCAGGAACACCATTTCGCCGCGGGCCAGGCCGAAGCTGACGTCAGTCAGCGCCTGGATACCGCCAGGATAGCGCTTGGCTACCTGCTCGAACCGGATGATGTGATCGGATGCGCTCATGGCGACGCTCAGGACAACAACTGACTCATTGACATGATCGGCAACATGATGGCCAGCACGATGTAGAGCACCACCAGACCGACGACAAGGATCAATATCGGCTGCAGAACCGCCAGCAGAAGCTCACTGGCCGTCTGCAGCTCGCGCTCCTGAAGCTGCGCCGCCTGCTCAAGCATCGGCGCGAGCTTTCCGCTTCTCTCGCCGCCGGCCAGCAAGCGCCTGGCCATTGGCGGCAGCCAGTCGAACCGGCCCAGCGCCCGGGTCAGCGAAACGCCCTCGCGCACCTGAGCGGCGGCGACGGCAACGTCGGCGCGAATCTGCCGGTTACCGACCACCTCGCCGGCCACGCGCAGGGCATCGACCAGCGGCACCGCACTGGCTGCCAGAATGGCCAGGGTACGCATCAGCGTGGCCGTCTCGCGCGAGCGCGCCAGACGCCCGAGCACCGGCACGCGCAGCAGCCGGGCATCGAACAGCCGCCGCACAGCCGGCCGCCTCAGCGCCAGCGCACCACCAAAGGCAACAGCTACAGCAAAAAGCACGACAAGCCAGCCCCAGGCAGCGACGAACTCTGACAGCGCGAGCAGGCTGCGCGTCAACAGCGGCAGCTCGCGGGCGGCGTGCTCGAACACACCCACCACGCGCGGCACGACAAAGCCGATCAGGCCGCTGACCACGGCCATCGCAATCACCGCCAGCGCCAGCGGATAAACCAGGGCCAGAGAAAAACTGCGCCGCATTTCCTCGCGCTGCTCGGCAAACGCGGCCAGGCGATCGAGCACGCCGTCAAGGGCGCCAGCGCGCTCTCCAGCGGCAACCGAGGCGCTGTAGAGCGGCGGGAACAGGCGCGGCTGCTCGGCCATCGCCGCCGACAGGCTCTGCCCCTCCATGACCCGAGCCCGAATGGCACCAAGCTGGCCGCGCGAGCGGGCCTGCTCGGCCTGCTCGACCAGCACCGAGAGCACTTCCTCGAGAGGCAGGCCGGCCGCCACCAGCGTACTCATCTGCCGCAGCAGCAGCGCGCGCTCGCGCCCCTGCCCGCCAAACCCGGCACGACGGCGCGGCTGGGCGTCGACGCCGTGCACCTCCAGCGGAATCAGCCCGCGCTCACGCAGCTGCGAACGGGCCGCGCGGGCGCTGTCGGCCTGCACCACACCGCGGGCGGTCGAGCCGGTCTCGGTCAGCGCCTGATACTCGTACGCCTGCATCAGGGTGTGCCGGGCGCGCGCGCGCTGTCAAAAGCACGAAGCCCGGCGCCAGCCGGCAGCAGTGGCGTCGGCACCAGGCCGAAGCTCGACACCCGAAACACCGGATCCGAAACCGGCTTCAGCCAGCCGAGCTGCTTGATCAACGCGATCGATTCACGATTCGTGAACGATGCAAAGGCAGTCGCTTCAGTCATTCGCATTTCGAATCTGTTTCGGATTGGACGCTTCGAATTCCGGATCTGCTCTTCCTCAAGTCGTCCTCGTCACCCGCAACACCTCTTCCAGCGAGGTTGTGCCATCGAGCGCCTTGCGCCAGCCGTCTTCGAAGATCGACGGCGCCAGCTCGCGGGCAAGCTCGTGAAGAGCCTGCTCCGAGGCGCCGTCATGAATCAGCCCACGCATCGCCGCGTTGACTGCAACCAGCTCATAAATGCCGGTGCGGCCACGATAGCCCGACTGCCCGATGCCGAGATCGGCCCGCGGCCGGTACAGGGTCGCCGACGGCACGCCGGCCACGCCGAGCCGCTCGAGCTCGGTGGCGTCGACCACCCAGGCCTCGCGGGTGTCGGGGTCGAGCACGCGCACCAGACGCTGGGCGAGCACGCCAATCAGGCTGGAGGCCAGCAAAAACGGCTCCACACCCATATCGACCAGGCGCGCAATGGCGCCAATGGCAGTATTGGTGTGCAGGGTCGAGAGCACCAGATGGCCGGTCAGGCTGGCCTGCACGGCAATCCGGGCGGTTTCGAGGTCGCGTATCTCGCCGACCATCACCACATCCGGATCCTGGCGCAGGATGGCCCGCAGGCCTCGGGCAAACGTCAGATCGACCTTCGGATTGACCTGGGTCTGACCGATGCCATCGAGATCGTACTCGATCGGGTCTTCGACGGTCATGATATTGCGGCTGCGGTCGTTGAGACGCATCAGGGCGGCGTACAGCGTGGTCGACTTGCCCGAGCCGGTGGGCCCGGTCACCAGCAGGATGCCGTGCGGACGCTGAATCAGCGACTCCATCCGCTGACAGGTGGCTTCGTCCATGCCCAGCTCGGCCAGATCCAGCCGACCGGCCTGCTTGTCGAGCAGGCGCAGCACCACGCGCTCGCCGTGACTAGACGGCAGCGTCGACACGCGCACGTCAACCGGTCGGCCGGCGATACGCAGCCCGATCCGCCCGTCCTGCGGCAGTCTTTTTTCGGCAATATCAAGCTGCGCCATCACCTTGATACGCGACACGATCAGCCCGGCCAGGCCGCGGGCGGGACTCATGACCTCGCGCAGAACCCCATCGACCCGGAAGCGGATCGACAGACGCTCTTCGAAAGGCTCGAGGTGAATATCCGACGCACCCTCGCGGATCGCCTGAGTGAGAACGCCGTTGATCAGGCGGATGATCGGTGCGTCGTCTTCGGACTCGAGCAGATCGGCCGGCTCGGGCAGATCCTCGGCCAGGCGGGAAAGATCGAGATCTTCGCCCAGGTCCTCCGCCGCATGCTGGGCCGAAGCGTCGTCGGCCTCGTAGAGCTCACCGACGCGATGCTCGAAGTCGGCGGCCGCCAGACGCTCAAGCGCGATCGCCCCACCCACGCGCCGGCGAACTTCCTGGAGTGCAGGCACGTCGAGTGGCTCGCGTGCAATCACGCGTGTACGGCCGTCCTCGGCCCTTCCGGCCACGGCCACTCCGCGCTTGCGGGCAAACCCGTAGCCCGGCCGGAATTCAGCGCCCATCGTCGTTTGCGTCGCCGGCCGCGGAGTCGACCGGGGCAGCCTGCATGAAGGCATCGAGCTCGGGCAGGAGCGGCATTGCCTCGCGGCTGCCCAGCCCCTTGACTGACTCGCGCTGCTCGAGCTGAACATCACGAATACGGGTATATTTCGAACGCGTCACGCTTTCCATCAGCGCCTGATCATGCAGAATCCGGGGGCGAATGAAGACCATCAGGTTACGCTTGACCTTACTGGAAGTGCGGTAGCGAAACAGCTCGCCGAGCAGCGGAATCCTTCCCAGGCCGGGCACTTCCTCCCGCCCCTCCTGCACGTCGTCGCTGATCAGCCCGCCGAGCACCAGCATGGAACCGTCGGGAACCATCACGCGGGTGGAAATGGTGCGCTTGTTGGTCACCAGATCCACCGCACCGGTCGAAGGCGCCAGCGTCGAGACCTCCTGCGAGATATCGAGCATGATGGTGTCGCCCTCATTGATATGCGGAGTGACGTTGAGCTTGACCCCGATCTCTTCGCGATTGATGGTCTGGAAGGGGTTGACCTGACCTTCCCCGGTAGAGACGCCCTGCGTCGAGTAACTGCCCGAGAGGAAAGGCACCTCCTGGCCGACATTGATGTTGGCTTCATGGTTGTCGAGCGTGACCAGCGACGGCGTGGACAGCACGTTGGTGTTGGAATCGCTGGCCAGGGCGCGCGCCAGACCGCCGATCTCGAGCAGCTCCATGCCCAGAAGCTCGGTGGTGCCACTCACATAGCCCAGGTTCAACCCGCCGCCGGGCAGCAGCGGCGCGCCGTTTTCGCCGCCGGCACCCAGGCCGGCGGAGAGGTTGAGAATATTGTTGCCGCCGGACTGAAAGTTGGTGCCGCCGAAAAAGCCCGAATCGCCGGACTCGAAGGCCTGCCACTGAATGCCCAGCTCACGGCTGAAATCCATCGAAACCTCGGCGATGATCGCCTCGACCAGCACCTGCGCGCGGCGTACGTCGAGCTGCTTGATCACCGACTCGATGGACCGAAACACCGAAGGCGGCGCGGTCACTACCAGCGCATTGGTTTCATTGTGCGCCTGGATACGCGCTCGCGCGCCTTCTTCGGCATCCAGTTCGAGCATGCCCTCGAGCACCGGCACCAGCGTATCGGCCGTGGCATAGCGCAGATAGATCACCCGGGTGCTGCCCTCGGCGTCCAGCGGGGTATCGAGATGGCTGATCAGCGTTCGCAGGCGCAGGCGACGGGCGGGGTCGCCCGAGAGCACAACGGTATTGGTGCGTTCATCGGCCACCGCCGACTGCGCGCCGCCGTTGGCCGGATAGATCTGATTGATCAGCTGCACCACCTCGGCCGCGTCGGCGTGCGTGAGCGCAATCACCTCCACTTCCTGATCGATGGCGGCGTCGAGCCGCTCGATGATGGCCTCGATGCGGCGAATGTTGCCGGCACGATCGGAGATGATCAGGCTGTTCGAGCTTTCATGATGCACCATGTAGGCCGACTGCGGCAGCAGCTGGCGCAGCAGCTGGGAGACCTTGCCGGCATCGACATGCTCGAGCTGGATGATGCGCGTCAGCGGCTCGTCACCGCCGCCGCGCATGTCGTCGACCGGCACCCGCCCATCCTGGCGCGCATTGACGTCAGGCAGCACGCGCACCGTGTTCTCGTCGCTCACGGCGGTGTAGCCGTGCACGCGCAGAATCGACTGGAACACCTCCCAGACCTCGTCGTCGTCAAGCGGCTGCGATGAAATCACCGTCACCTGGCCACTGACCTGCGGATCCACGATGATCGAGCGCCCGGTCATGTCGGCCACCGCGGTGATCAGCGAGCGAATATCGGCGTCCTTGAAATTGAGGACGTGGCCGTTCTCCTCCGTTGCCTGCTGCGCCAGCGCCGGTACGGCAAGCGCCAGCCACAGAGCGGCCAGTCGAATGGATTGCATCATCTTGATTGCAGACTCCCCATGATTTGTTCCAGATCGGGCTGCAGCGTCATCTCGCGGCCGTCCCGGCGCACCGTGATGGCCACCCGACCGCTGGACATGACCTCTCCGAACAACCGCCGGACGGCCTGCGCCGACTCCAGAGGCTGGCCGTTGACCGCGACCACCACATCGTTGACCTGCAGGCCCAGCTGCTGAAACAGCTGCGCGTTGCGCCCCGGCCGAACCCGAAAGCCACCACCGGCGACCGGCATGACCGAAACCGATTGCGCCAGCTCGTCGACATCAAGGCCCATCGAACGGGCGGCGTCGGGCAACGCGGCCACGCTGGCACCGGAAGCGGCATCGATCCCGCGAATGCCGGGCAGCGGGCGGCTTGCCCCGGCGGCGCTGCGCTCACGCGCAGCACCCGTGTGCCGCGGTCGGCCCGAAGCGGCGGCCCTGGCATCGAGCACCAGCGTCTCGCGCTGACCGTCACGAACGATGATCACCCTTCTCGATTCAATCGACTCGATCTCAGCGCCATCAGGCAGCTTTTCACCCCGGCGGTAGACGCCTTGCCCCGCGCCTTCGGCGGCGATGATGGCGTAACCTCGCCGGCCGGCCATCACGCCCTTGAGCTTGAGCCTGCTGTCGGCCACCGGCAGCGGCTGCAGCGCCACGCCGGCCGGGGTCGAGCGCCCGAACAGCGCCCAGCGAAATTCGCCGCTACTGCCGCTGGCCTGCGATATCTTCGGCACATCCAGCGCCGGCGCTGATTCAACCGCCACCCCGCCAATCACCAGCCACAGCAGGCGCACCAGCAGCCAGACCAGGGCCAGCGCCAGCAATGCACCGCTGACCAGGGCCAGTCGCGAAGACCAGGCAGGCGGCAACAGGGTGGTCACGAGCGGGTCGACTCCGGGGATGATTCTTGCGCGAGATTAGCACAGACTGGCCGCACTCCGAAGGATGCAAGGCGGCAGGACCGGAGCCATCAATGGGGCGCGGGCGCAGCCGCGCTGGACGACAATTCAGATGGAAACACGCGTCGTCATGGGTGAACAGATTCGGGAGGTCACCGGTCGGCGGTGTCACGCCGACCCGTGCAGAATGGCTGACTGGCTGGTCTCAGCCGGTGCGGCGCCGGCCGCGACCCTGATTGCCGCCCCCACGCCTGCGTCCGCCGCCCCCGCGCCGACCGCCCTTTTTCTTGCCGCTTTTCTTGCGCGGCGCCGGGCGTTCCAGTTCGGGAAGCCCGTCGGGATCATGCTGCTCCACCGGCAGCTGCATCTCGATGTAGTCCTCGATTTCGGGCAGGTGGAAGGCGTAGTCCTCGCAGGCAAAGCTTATGGCTTCGCCGGTGGCGCCCAGCCGGGCGGTGCGACCGATACGGTGAACGTAATCGGCGGCGTCCTGCGGCAGATCGAAGTTGATCACGTGGCTGACATCGGGAATATGCAGCCCGCGCGCGGCCACGTCGGTGGCCACCAGCACATCGATCTCACCGTCGTGAAACCGTTTGAGCAGCGTCTGGCGCTTTTTCTGCGGCACATTGCCAGCCAGCATCGCGGCATCGATGCCGTTGGCCTTGAGCGTCCGCGCCACGCGGTCGGTCTGATGGCGGGTATTGACAAACACCATCACATGGCCATCTTCGATTTCGCGCAGCAGCTTGAACAGCAGCGGCAGCTTTTCCGGGTTGGAGGGATAGTAGACGCTCTGGTGCACCCGATCACTGGTCACCTGCTCTTCTTCGAAGCGAATGGTCTCGGCTTCATTCATGTGCTCGTAGGCCAGCTCGGTGACTTTCAGCGGGAAGGTCGCCGAAAACATCAGGGTCTGACGCTTGTCGACCGGCGGCATCTTGCGAAACAGATAGCGGATATCGGTGATGAAACCGAGGTCGAACATGCGGTCGGCCTCGTCGAGCACGGCGACCTCGATGACCTTGAGGTTATAGACACCCTGCTTGAAATAGTCGATCAATCGACCGGGCGTGCCGATGAGGATATCGACGCCCTCGGCAATCTCATCGCGCTGCCGAGCATAATCAACGCCGCCATAGGTGAGCACCGAACGCAGGCCGGTGTACCTGCCCAGCAGCTCGGCGTCGCGGTGAATCTGGATCGCCAGCTCGCGCGTGGGCGCGACGATCAGCGCTCTGGGATTGGCCCCGGGCCCGATGGAATCCGGTGACAGCAGGCGCTGGAATGCCGCCAGCAGGAAGGCTGCGGTCTTGCCGGTGCCGGTGCGCGCCTGGCCGGCCACGTCACGGCCCGACAGGGCCAGCGGCAGCGTTCGTTCCTGGATCGGCGTACAGTATTCGAAACCGGCCTCGTCGAGGCCGCGGCAGATATCGGGGTGGAGTTCGAAAGAATCGAGCCGGGTGTCGGTCAGCACCTGTTCGGTGCCAGTGTTTTCGGTCACGGGGATGGTATTGTCCTTGAAATTCTGTTGGCTTGCCTTGAATTAGCGTGTTAACCCGGATGGTATCAAGCCATCGCAACCCAGTTGATCGGGAGAGCCGACACACGGATAAGCGGGCATAGTATATTGCCAATCCCGCGCGCCTGCCGGAAATGAACACAAATCGCCGCCGCAGCCCCGAATTTCGAACCCCAACGCCAAGGAGAAGAACACCGTGAGCGACAAGATCATCCATGTCAACGACAGCGATTTCGAAGACCAGGTTCTCAAGGCCGACGGCCCCGTGCTGGTCGACTACTGGGCCGAATGGTGTGGGCCGTGCAAGATGATCGAGCCGATCCTGCACGAGCTGGCCGACGAGTACGGTGACCGCCTCACGATTGCCAAGCTCAATATCGATGAAAACCAGCAAACCACCAGCCGCTACAAGATCCGCGGCATTCCGACCCTGATGATTTTCGAAAACGGAGAGCACCAGGGCACCAAGGTCGGCATGCTGACCAAGTCCGCGCTCAAGGCGTTCGTTGACGAAACCGTCTGATGAGGCAAGGCCGAACCGCTCGAACGGCCGGATCAACCCGCCGTGGCTGGACTCAGCTGGCGAATAGTGCTAGTTTACGATCCATCGGGCGGACCAACCGCCCGGCAATTCCGTAATTTCCCGAACCCTTCCCCGGATCTCTGGGGCACTATGCGATAGAACCTGACCATGGTCCTTATCCGGTCGCTGTGACCGGCGAGCCTCCCCGTTCGCCTGCGGTGCGCCCAAAGACTCCCGTAAAAGACACTCAAGCGATGAACCTGACCGAACTCAAGAAGAAATCCGCCAAAGAACTCGTCGACATGGCCGAAGAACTCGGCATCGACAACATGGGACGCTCGCGCAAGCACGATCTCATTTTCGCCATCCTCAAGGCGAGGGCACAGAAAAAGGACGCCATCTACGGCGACGGCGTGCTCGAAATCCTGCAGGATGGCTTCGGCTTCCTGCGCTCGGCCGAGGCCTCATACATGGCCGGGCCCGACGACATCTACGTGTCGCCTTCGCAAATCCGACGCTTTACCCTGCGCACCGGCGACTACATCTCCGGCAAGATCCGCCCGCCGAAGTCCTCGGAGCGCTATTTTGCGCTGCTCAAGGTCGAAGAGCTCAACTACGACAAGCCCGAACAGTCCAAGAACAAGATCCTGTTCGAGAACCTGACGCCGGAATTCCCGCGCGAGCAGCTCACGCTCGAGCGCGGCAACGGCTCTACTGAAGACATCACCGGTCGCATCGTCGACCTGATCGCGCCGATCGGCAAAGGCCAGCGCGGCCTGGTCGTCAGCCCGCCCAAGGCCGGCAAGACCATGATGCTGCAGAACATCGCCACCGCCATCCGGGCCAATAACCCGGAAACGCACATGATCATCCTGCTCATCGACGAGCGCCCCGAGGAAGTTACCGAAATGGAGCGCAGTGTCGATGCCGAGGTCATTTCCTCGACCTTCGACGAACCGGCAACCCGCCACGTGCAGGTCGCTGACATGGTCATAGAGCGGGCCAAGCGGCTGGTGGAGCACAAGCACGACGTGATCATCCTGCTCGACTCCATCACCCGGCTGGCGCGCGCCTACAATACGGTGGTGCCCTCCTCGGGCAAGGTGCTCACCGGCGGCGTTGACGCCAATGCCCTGCAGCGGCCCAAGCGCTTCTTCGGCGCGGCCCGCAACATCGAGGACGGCGCCAGCCTGACCATCATCGCCACCGCGCTGGTCGACACCGGCTCGAAGATGGACGAGGTGATCTACGAAGAGTTCAAGGGCACCGGCAACATGGAAATCCATTTGAGCCGCCGCATTGCCGAAAAGCGCGTCTACCCCGCCATCGACATCAACCGCTCCGGCACCCGGCGCGAAGAGCTGATGATCGGCAACGATGAGCTCCAGAAAACCTGGATCCTGCGCCGCATTCTCCACCCGATGGATGAAAGCCAGGCCATCGAGTTCATGCTCGACAAGCTCAAGGTCACCAAGACCAACGAGGAGTTCTTCAATTACATGAAGCGGTGAGGCCACGCCCCGGCCTGGCGGCGTGCCCGAGCGTGGCGGCAGACCGGCAGGACGGGACGTCAGAGCCCGTTTGCTGGTTTGCTGGTTTGCTGGTTTGCTGGTTTGCTGGTTTGCTGGTTTGCTGGTTTGCTGGTTTGCTGGTTTGCTGGTTTGCAATGATTATGCGCAGCCGGCACAGTGAAAACGAAGGCGAGCCGACCCGAGCGCAACTAGCCAACTAGCCAACTAGCCAACTAGCCAACTAGCCAACTAGCCAACTAGCCAACTAGCCAACCAGACAACAACTTCTTCACCCCCCGTTGACATCCGCGGCCTAAACTCATTCCATTCACAAATGTGAAGGAGCGAGGCCATGTCCGAGGAATCCCTGTCGCAGGCGACCATCCTGCTGGTTGAAGATCATGATGACCTGGCGGCCACCATCGGCACCTGGCTGGAGTCGGTCAACTTTGCCGTCGACTACGCCGCCGATGGCGCGATTGCCCTCAACCTGGTGGCAGAAAATGAATACGACGCCATCGTTCTCGATCTGATGCTGCCGCGCGTCAACGGCATCCGCGTGGCCGAAAAGCTGCGCGACAACGGCATTTCCACGCCGATTCTGATGCTGACCGCCCGCGACCAGCTCGAAGACAAGATCGAGGGCTTCAACGCCGGCGCCGATGACTACGTGGTCAAGCCCTTTGAAACCGAGGAGCTGATTGCGCGGCTGCGCGCGCTGATCCGCCGGGCCCGCGGCGAAACCGGCGAAGGCCAGCTCAAGGTTGGTGACCTGGTGTTCGATCCGCGCCTGATGCGCGTCGAGCGCGGCGGCGAGCGGGTCACACTTTCACCCACGGCCATGCGCATTCTCAAGATCCTGATGCGGGAATCACCCCGCGTGGTCAGCCGCGAGCAGATCGAGAACGAGCTGTGGGGCGACACCCTGCCCGACTCTGACACGCTCAGGAGCCATATCTACAACCTGCGCAAAGGCATCGACCGCGACTTCGAAGGCAAGCTGCTGCACACCGTGCAAGGGATGGGCTTCAAGCTGGCGACACCGGAGGAGGCCTGAGGAATCGGTCGAAGCCCGGGTAATCGATGAAACCCGCGACCGGCAAAGTGCAGGCCGTCCGTCGGGGGCCTGGCCCCGACCTCAGACCTCCGCAGCCACAGCCACAACCCCGCGATGCCCTGGGCCCGGACCGTAGATCACGGTTACATCCGCGACGGACGAGGTTTCGGATCGGCAAGGGCGTGGGCGATATGTATCCAGGCCTGCCAGGGCGCCCGTTGGCGATGCAACCCCAACCGACGACACCTCAAGATGCCGACAACATCTCCACGCGGTTCCAATACGTCGCGCGCAGCTCGCGCCACTCCATCCGGAACCACGGGGTGACATCGGCCTGTTCATCGGCAATCAGCGCATCCACTTCGGCGGGCGTGAGAAAGCGCCAGTCGTCGATCTCGAGCGGGTTGGGCTGCAGATCCGACGGATTGACCCGACCGATATATACCCGACACAGCTCACGCTCGGAGCCCAGATCACCGTAGCGGGCGTGGTAGCTGAACTTGTAGAGATACTCGAGCGCCGTGGCGGCCACGCCAAGTTCTTCTTGCAGGCGGCGCTGCGCGGCCTCGTCGGTCTCTTCGCCCGCGCGCGGGTGGGAGCAGCAGCTGTTGGCCCAGTACAGCGGCCACAGGCGCTTGTCGGCACCACGCTGCTGGATCAGCAGGCGACCGTCGGCATCGAACAGAAACACGGAGAAGGCGCGATGAAGCACGCCCTCGCCGTCGTGACACTCGCCCTTGGATTGCGTGCCCAGCACGCGGTCTTGCTCATCGACCAGAATCAATTCTTCGCTGTCGTGGGAAACGGACCTTGCCGGTCCGGCCTGTTCAAGTGCCACCGATCTGTACCTCCAGTGCGTTGTAACCAGCCGCGCGAATGGCGCGGGCAACCCGTGCGCTGTCATCAGGACAAAGCGCGATGATGGATCCCCCCCCTCCGCCGCCGGTCAGCTTGGCGCCGACGGCACCATTGCTGCGCGCGACCTGCAGCAGCTCTTCAAGCTCCCAGCTCGATACCTGCATGGCATTGAGCAATCCCTGGCAGACGTTCATCAATTCGCCCAGCGTCTCGTAGTCGCCGCTCTTGAGCGCGTCCAGCCCGTTGCCGGCAAGCGTGTCGATCTCATCGAAGATCCGCTCATACAGCGCCGGGTTTTTCGTCCAGGCCTCGCGTACGCGGGCCACGGTGCGGGCTGTCAGACTTTCGACGCCGCTCATGCCGATGACGATCGGCAGCGGCTCGCTCACCTCGATCACCTCACGCTCGGGCTGCTGACCGTTGCGAAACAGCATGAACTCGCCCCAGGTGGCCAGGGTGTTGTCGATGCCCGATGGGGTGCCGTGGGCCACCTTCTCGCACTCGAAAGCCAGTTCGTTGATGCGTTCGTCGCTCAGCCCCAGTGAAAAATGCGCGTCGATCGCGCGAATGACGGCCACCGCCAGCGCCGCCGACCCGCCCAGGCCCATCGCCCGCGGCACGTTGGGAAAAACCTCGATGCGCATGCCGCGCCCGGTCAGACCCAGGGCTTCGAGCACTCGCGCAATCGAACGCGCAAACGATTGCGGATGCCGGGCGGTAAAGTCCAGGCGCTGCTCCACGCCCCAGCGCGGAATGATCAACTCCACGCCCTCGCGCGCCTGCTCGACCTGGGCCTGGATCGCCAAAGGCACCGGCGCGGCAATGGCGCGGCGCCCGTAGACCACGGCGTGCTCGCCGAGCAGAATGATCTTGCCGTGGCCGGCACCCAGGGCTTCGCCCTCGAGCATGTAGTGCTCATCGCGGCGCTCGCTGTCTTCGAGTGAAATCGCGGCCGGCTCGGTCTGGGAGCGTACTTCGGTGATCAACTCCTCGGCCTTCCAGATCTTGATCTCGCCCGAGGCGATCAGGCGCTCGACCACGGTGTCGAACAGCTCCGGCGGCGTCCCGGCGGCGGTCGCCACGGAGCGCGCGTGCAGGGTCATGTGGCCCTGCTGAATGCCTTCGGTGACCAGGGCGCGAATGGCTGAAAAATTCTGTGCCAGGCCGACCGCGCCCATCACCTCGGCGAGCTCACGGGCCGAGTCCACGCCCAGCATGCGCATGTTCAGAGCCACCGTGGGGTTGGTCTGCAGCGGGCCGCCGACCGTACCCACCTTGATCGGAATTTCCAGTTCCCCGACCAGGTCACCATTGTCGTCCTTGTACCACTGTGTCAGCGAGGCGTAGCGACCGCCGCGGGCAGCGTAAGCGTGCGCGCCCGACTCGATCGCGCGCCAGTCGTTGCCGGTGGCCAGGGCCACGGCGTCGATGCCGTTCATGATGCCCTTGTTGTGGGTTGCTGCCCGGTAGGGATCGATGCGGGCAAAGTCATTGGCCACGATGATGCCGTCGCGCACCTGCTGGCCGTCGAAGCCCTTGCCGGTCAGGCTGTCAACGGGAAGACGGACGCGCGCCTTCACCAGCGCCCGATCGGTCAGGTTTGAAAGAATGCGCAGAAAGACGCGGCCATCGGCAATGGTTTCCACCAGCGAGGCGACACCCTCGCACATGGTATTGACCAGGTTGGCACCCATGGCGTCACGGGTATCGACCAGCAGGTGGACTACCACCATATCGCCGCCCGGGCCCTGGGAGGGATGGATGAACACCTCCAGATCACGGGCGCCGCCGCCGCGCGCAATCATTTTCGGGTGCAGGCTGTTGGCCAGGTTGAGAATCTCGGCCTTGCGCTGCAAAAGTGCCGCCTTGGCCCGGGAGGGATTGGCCACGTCAACGATCTGGATCTGGCCGATGAGCTGGGGCTCCATGCTCTCGACGCTGAAACCACCGGATGCGCGCGCCAGCTTGGCCGCCGAAGACAGGGCAGCGACAATCGAGGGCTCCTCGACCACCAGCGGCACGACATACTCCTTGTCGTTGATCAGGAAGTTCAGCCCCAGGCCCACCGGCAGGCCCATGACGCCAACCACGTTCTCGATCATCTTGTCGGCCAGCTGCACCGACAAGGTGTGCTTGCCCGACTGCAGGCTCTTGTAGTCGTCCGGGCCAAGCAGGCCACGATCACGCACGGTTCGCACCCGCTCGGGCACGGACATCTTGTAAAAACGGGGTATCCGGGATCGTTCCATCACCTGATCACTCTTGTGTCACGCGCACGCCTTGCGCGTCCGGCCGGATCGTCAACGTCCGCAGCCCGGCCTGCCGGCACAGACGGTCGAATTGCGATCCGAAAGTCGTATCGAGCGAAGCGGCGATCCCCAGATCACCGCCACCGGCACCGCAGGGTTTGTATACTCCGCCCAACTGCCTGGCCAGGCCACTGGCGATCCGGTGCTCGCGGGTCACAACCTCGCAGCCGACCAAATCATTCATTTTACCCATTATTGCGCCATAATCGGAGAAGCAGGCCAGAAACTCCGCGGGGTTGCCGCCCTCCAGCGCTGTGATGCCGGCCCTGGCCACCGTCTGCATCCGGCCGCGCATGCGGTCATGCTCCTGCAGAGACTTCTCGCGCGAGCGCTGCCAGGCGGCCAGCAGCTCGGCCGTCGAGGCCGGCTCGCCGGTCCAGACGAAGCTGACGCCAATCTCCGGCGGCAGCGCAAGAGGCCGGAGTTCGATCTGCTCGCCACGGATGGAATAAGCCAGCAAGCCGCCACACAGGCCGGCTGCCAGGTCAATGCCGCTGCCGGCATTGCCCTGGGCTTCGCGACCGGGAACAAGCAGGCGTGCCACGGTCTCCGCGGCGGCCTCCTGTGATCTGTCGCCGATAAAGGCGGCATGCACAGCCGCATCGATGGCCACCGCAGTGGCCGCGCTCGAGCCAACGCCCAGCTTGACCGAGCGCCTGCCGCTGTTGTCGAACAGCTCGGCGGTATCCACGCGCATGCGAAACGGCGTGATCCGTGCACCCTGCCGATGGAGATGCGCCACTACGGAATCGATCAGCGCTGCGGTGCGGACAAAGGCCGCAGGCATGGCGCCCTGCCACTGCAGGCGGCCCGCCGCGCCGACGGCAAAACGAACCGCCGGAATATCGAGCTGCGGCGCCTCGACGCGACAGTCGGACGCGGCGCACTCGGTCAACTCCACCCGGCAGCGGCGATCGACGGCCTGCACCAGCGCCGGCGCGCCCTCGAGTACCGCATACTCGCCCAGCAGCACGACCTTGCCCGGCGCGCTGGCAATCCAGCGCTTCACGACGCGGCGACCAGGCCGGCGCCCGCCCCCAGGCCGGAAACCAGCACGCCGCTGACTCCGGGCTGGCCACGCAGCGCGCTGGCGACCCGCTCGCCTTCGCCAGGCAGGCAGATGGCCTTGACCTGCGGCCCGGCATCGATGGTGAAAAATACGCCGGTGCCGGACGAACGCAGCGCGCGCACGGCATGCAGGCAGGCCAGCGTGGCCGGATTCCAGTACACCAGCCCGGGCCGCGCGGCCAGCATCGAGGCATGCATCTTCAGCGCGCTGTGCTCGGCCACCTCGGCCAGGGCCTCGAAATCGCGAGCGGCAATCGCCGTGCGGGCGACATCAAGATCACCCGCCACGGTTTCGACCCAGACGGGGTAGTACGGTGAAGTGCGCATGGTGTGATTCATGCCGTCACGCGAACTCACCGGCTTGCCGCCGGCATCGGTGATGGCCACAACCACTTCCAGCGGCCACGCGCTGGCGGGCAGCAGGGCCTGCGCCACCGCGTCGGCACCATCGTCGCGCTGGCCGGCCTGCATTTCCACGAACCCGCCGAAGATCGAGCGCGCCGCCGAACCCGACCCGCGGCGGGCCAGCTCAGAGAGCCTGCGCTCGGAGAGGTCAAGACCGAAGGCGCCAGCGGCGGCCACCACCAGCGCGGCAAAACCCGAGGCCGAGGAAGCCAGCCCCGCCGAGGTCGGAAAGTCGTTATGGCTCTCCACCCGGCAGGCCGCCGTGGAGTCGGCCAGTTCCCGCATCAGATTGAGCACGGCGCCGACGCGACCCGGCGGCTGCTCAACGCCGTCGAGCAGGACAAGATCAGCGCCCGAGGACGGCGCAAGCGTGACCGTGGTATGCGTCTGCAGGCCCGCCAGCGTGACGGAAATGGAGCCGGCCGCCGGCAGATTCAGCGCCTGATCGCGTTTACCCCAGTATTTGATCAGCGCAAAATTCGCCCCGGCGCGCGCAGTGGCTTTCTGAAAAGACATGTCCGCGTTGTCAAAGTGAACAAAGCCCAATGATACGGACTTCGGCTCGGCATGAGGCTTGCCTTCAGAGCATCAGCCCGTGCCCCCGCCAAAGCGCTTGAACGCGGCTTGGGGAAACTCGACGCGAATTTCCGTACCCGCACCCAGCTCGCTGTCGGCGTGCAGACGCCAGCCAAAGCGATTGCACAGCCGGCGGACAATGGACAGACCGAGACCATACCCCTCGCTGGAGCGGTCGTGGCCGCGGTAGAAGGGCTCGAACATGCGCTCCAGGTCGGTCTCGGCCATGCCGCAGCCCGAGTCCTGGACGGTCACCCCGCTATCGTCGATCAGCACCTGAACGCGACCGGTTTCGGTGTAGCTCAGCGCATTGCGCAACAGGTTGGTGAACACGATCGCCAGCACCCGTTCCGGCGCACTGATCTCGAGCAGACCGTTGGCACGCAGGTTGGTTGTGACCTCGGGACGATCGAAGGTCGCCGCAATCTGGTCAAGCAGATCAGCCAGCAAGTCATTGAGCACCACGGTGGACCAGCTCAAGCGGCTTTCGCTTTCGCGCGCGAGAATCAGCAGCGTCTCAACCAGAGCCTCCATGTCGCGAACCGTCCGGTTCATGCGCGCGACGGTCTTGGCCTGCGCTTTGGGATCGCTTTGTTTGGTCAGCAACCCGAGGTTGGAGCGCAGTACCGCCAGCGGCGTGCGCAGTTCGTGGCTGGCGTTGCGGGTGAAATTGCGCTCGCGCTGGATAAAGGACTCCAGCCGATGAATGAACTGGTTGAAGGCGTTGATCAGGGCCAGCGTTTCCGTATCGGTGGTCTCGCCGAAGGCGTCCTCGCTGAGCTCCTCGAGCTGACCCGAGCGGAAATCGTAGTTGCGCACGGCATCGGCCAGTTGAACCACCGTGGATACGGCCCGCCTCGACATCACGTAGCCGAGCCAGGTCAGCAGGTAGATCAGCAGCAGCACTCCGGTCAGCGGCGCGATCCCGAAATACCAGGCCAGGGAAGAGACCTGCATTTCGTCGAACACCAGGTAGAGGCGATCGCCGCCGCGCTCGGAGACGTGGACCACCGGGTTCGACTCGTCGCCGCGATGCCCGCGACGAAAGCCGGGCTGCTCGCCGCGCAGCCAGGAGGGCACCGTCGAGCGATCTCCGTCTTTGGCCAGGTAGGCGGTCAGGTTGTTGGTATCGGGCAGAGGAAAATTCGCATTGTCCGCGTGCCGATCCCAGAAATACTCGGCCTCGCCGTTGAGCGCCTCTTGAACGAGCACGCGTTCGACCACCCAGGCGGCGGCGTAGACGCCGAGCACGGTCGCGATACTGATCGCCAGAAGCTGGAGCAGGAAAACCCGGACCAGGCGGGTGCGCAAGCCGCCGGTGAGCAGGCGATTAAGCGGCTTCATTCGCGTTTTCGAAAGCGGAAGTGGCCGACCAGCCACTGGCGGCCGCGATCAAAGCCGAACAGCTCCTCGCAGGCCATGAAAAAGATGCGCCAGCGCCGCTGCCAGAGCGCGGCTTCGTCACCGTAGACCGTCTGCATGACCGAACGAACCTCGTGCGAATGCTCATCGAGGTTCTCCAACCAGGCCCGCGCGGTTTTCGCGTAATGCTCGCCCGAGTACAGCCGGCGATGCTCGATGACCACATCATCGGCGAAGTGTAACAGCGTGTCGGCCGCCGGCATCAGGCCGCCGGTGAAAAAGTGCCGGCCCATCCAGTTGTCCTCGCCTTTTGCCTCGAAGGGGTAGGCGAGAAAGCGGTGGCAGAAGATATGCACGAACAGGCGCGCTTCGGGCCGCATCCAGCCGGCGATTCGGGCGAGCAGTTGCCGGTAGTTGCGCACGTGCTCGAACATCTCCACCGACACCACGCGATCGAACCGCCCATCGAGCGACAGCTCGTTGACGTCGCGGGTGATGACTTCGACGTTGCCCAGGCCCAGCGCTCGAGCGCGGGACTCGATGTGCTGACGCTGTGACGAGGAATTGGACACGGCCGTGATGCGGCTGGTCGGATAATGGCAGGCCATCCACAGCGTCAGCGAGCCCCAGCCGCAACCCAGCTCGAGAATCTTCTGCCCGTCGGCGAGTTCCGCGTTGCGGCAGGTCTGCTCGAGCATCGCCGTCTCGGCCTCGTCGAGGTCCTCGACGCCGGGGGCCCACAGCGCGCTCGAGTACTTGAGGCGCCGCCCCAGAACGTGCTGGTAGAAAATGGCGGGAATCTCATAGTGCTGTTCGTTGGCCGCGTCGGCCTCGATGGCGATGGCTGACTGGGCGAGCTCGTCGATCAGCGCCTGATAGCGCTGCGATTGCGCTTCGGGATCGTCGATGCGCTCGTCTTCCAGACGCCGCCTGAGCAGCGCGCGAATACCGCGCCGGATCAGCCAGTCCGGCACCAGGCCCTTCTCGGCCAGATCGATGGGCCTCATGAGCCCGGCTCCCCGGCGGCCGTCAAACCGTTTGCCGAGGCCGGCCGCCACTGCCGGCCCGCCAGCAGCAGGTGCACATCGCTGATGGCGCGCTCGCGAAACCCGCCCTCGCAGTAGGCCAGATACCACAGCCAGCGGCGGCGGAAGGTCTCGTCGAAGCCCATGGCCCGGATCTCGTCCCAGCGCGACTCGAAGCGCTGGCGCCAGGCCGCCAGGGTCCGGGCATAGCTGGCGCCGAAATCGGCCAGCTCGATCAGCCCGAGCCGGCTGGCGCGCGCCATCGCGGCCGTGATCGCGCTGACCGAGGGGATGAAGGCACCGGGGAAGATATAGCGCTTGATGAAATCAACCGACTTCAGCGCACGGGCATAGCGATAGTCTTCGATGGTGATGGCCTGGATCAGCGCCAGGCCAGCGGGGACGAGCAGCGAATCGATTTTTGCCAGATAGGTATCGAGATGCTGATGCCCGACCGCCTCGATCATCTCGACGGAGACGATCTTGTCGAACCGGCCTTCGAGCGCGCGGTAGTCGTGTATGAGCAGCGTCACCCGCTCTTCGAGGCCTGCCCGGCGCACCTTGTCGGCGGCGTGCTCGTGCTGCTCGCGCGAGATCGTCGTGGTCGTCACGCGGCAGCCGTGGCGGCGCGCGGCGTGAATCGCCAGGCCGCCCCAGCCGGTGCCGATTTCGAGCAGGTGGTCCTCGGGCCCGAGATCGAGCTTGCGGCAGATGCGCTCGAGCTTGTTGATCTGCGCCTGCTCGAGCGTGTCGCTTTCGGCCAGATACAGGCCGCTCGAGTACTGCATGCCTTCGTCGAGCCAGGCGGCGAAAAAGTCGTTGCCCAGATCGTAATGCGCAGCGATGTTGCGGCGACTGCCCTCGAGGCTGTTGCGATTGAATGCGTGCCAGAGCGCGAGCAGGCCGTTGGTCAGCCGCGCGGTGCCGGTCTCCATCGCGTCGAGCACGCGGCGATTGCGCGCGAGCACCCGCACCACCGCCACCGGATCGGGGCTGTCCCACAGATCGGCCACCCACGCCTCGGCCGCGCCGACGCTGCCGCCGCTGGCCATCAGGCGCCAGAAACGACGATCCCGGATCACGACCATGGCCCGCAGGGTGTCGGCCCGATCGCCCAGGACGTATTCGCCGTCGGCGTCGCGAATCGTCAGCCGGCCCTGCTCGAGAGCGCCCAGGCGCGCGAGCACGCGGGTGCGCAGCCAGCGATCGAGACCGCCGTCAGGGCGGCTCTTCGGGCCGTCGAGCAATCTTCCGCTTTGGGTCATTGCGTCGTGCTTTCCGGATGGGTATGGAAAGGTGTTTTCTTCAGCCAAAGCCTGAAGGCCTGCCAGTAGATCGCGGTCACGACCCTGGCGGTCATCAGCGGAAACTTCAGCGGCATCGCCCGCATGGCCGCGGGCGTCATCGGCGCCAGCGTCAGGCGCAGGCCGGCCGCGAAGCATTGTCGACCGCCCTATATCAGGCCCATGTGAATGCCGAGCCGGTCTTCGGCGATGCGAAAGCGCCAGTCGTAGCGGATATCCATGGGCATGAACGGCGAGACGTGAAAGGCCTTGTCGAAGGCGAAGCGATACGCCGGGCCGACCTGGCCCCGGCAGTCGAGCACGTAGGCGTGGCGCTCGTCCCAGGGCGTGTTGTTGACATCGGCAACGATGGCGTCCAGACGCCCGTCCCCGTCGAGACAGAAGTAGAAGGCGACCGGGTTGAAGCACATTCCCCACTGGCGCAGATGCGCGAGCACGAAGACGCGACCGGTCGGCCGCCGACCAACCGCCTCGAGCACGCGCTCGTCGACGGCCTGGCGCAAGGGCCGATCCTGCGGTCGCAGAAAGTCGTCGCGACGGAAACTGACCAGGTTGAAGCGCTCGAGCGACCACAGGCGGCTGCGACCGAAGAGCGCTTCGACGCGATCGAGATCGATCAGGGTATAGCTGGTGCGGTAGGCGAAGCGATGCGGCTTCGGCTCATGACGCCGATGCCATACGCGCCCGGTCGCGATCGCGCTATCCATGCCGGGCCTCGATGTCGTCGATCACGCGCCGGGCGCTGGCGACGCCGTCCTCGTGAAAGCCCCAGCCCCACCACGCACCGCAGAACCAGGTTCGGCGCAGGCCGTTGATATCGCCCCAGCGCGACTGCGCCGCCACGGCCCCGGGGGTGAACACGGGATGGGCGTAGTTGCGCCGCACCAGGATGCGCTCGGGATCGATGCGCTCGGTCTGGTTGAGCGAAACGATGAAGTGCCGGCGGCTCTTGAAGTTCTGCAGCCGGTTCATGTAGTAGGAAATCCGGCAGCGTCTGTCTTTCTCGCCATCGATGAGAACGTTCCAGGCAGCGCGCGCCGCCGGCTTTCTTGGCAGCAGCGAGACATCGGTATGCAGCACCGCCTCGTTGGGTTGATAGTCGATCGCCGAAAGCACGCGCCGCTCCACCGGGCTGGCATCGGCCAGTAGCGCGAGCGCCTGGTCCGAATGGCAGGCGAGCACCACCGCATCGAACCGGGCGTCGTCCTTCGAGGTGCGAAGCACGACGCCGTCTTCGACGCGCGCCACCGACCGAACCGGGGTGCCCGTTACCAGATCCGCGGCACAGCGCTGCGCGGCTTCGACATAGCGCCGGCTGCCGCCGCGAACCGTCTCCCAGAGCGGGCGTCGCCCCAGCGTCAGCATGGCGTGATGGTCCATGAATGCCAGCAGATGCTTCATGGGGAATCGCCTGACATCACCCGCCGGCGCCGACCACAACGCCGAGGCCATGGGCAGCATATGGCGGGTGGCGAACAGCTCGCCCAGGCCGCTTTGGGCCAGCCACTGACCGAGGGTCACGTCCTCGTCGAGGTCGCACAGCAGAGCGGGCGCACGACGATAGAATCGGACGATATCGAGCACCATGCCGTGAAAGCGCGGGCGCAATAGATTGCGGCGCTGACAGTAGAGCCGATTGAGGGTGCCGGCGTTGTACTCCAGGCCGGAGAGCGCGTCGCTGACGCCGAAACTCATGTCGCTGGCCTGAGACTCGACGCCCAGCGCCTCGAACCAGGCCGACAGCAGCGGATAGTGCCGGCGATTGAAAACGATGAATCCCGTATCGAGACATCGTGTCGCGCCATCGTCTTCGACCGCGTGGGTGTCGGCATGGCCGCCGGCGCGATCGGCCGCCTCGAAGAGCGTGACCGCGTGGCGAGCGGACAGATGCCAGGCGGCATACAGCCCCGACACCCCGGCGCCGACGATCGCGACCTTCACGGGCGAATCCGCCGCGCCTGGCGGATGCGTTCTGGCACCGGCTTGAGATCGCGGACCAGCCCGAGCCGGCTCATCACGGCAAGCAGGTAATAGCTGATGTCGATCTCCCACCAGTAGAAGCCCTGCCGGGCCGAACCCGGAAAGTGGTGGTGATTGTTGTGCCAGCCCTCGCCCAGCGTCAGCAGGGCCAGCAAGAAATTGTTCCGGCTGCCGTCGCGGGTGGCGTATCGCCGGCTGCCCCAGACGTGGGCCAGGGAGTTGATCGCGAGCGTGACGTGAATCAGAACCACCGTCGAGACGAAATACCCCCAGACGAGAAGCTGCCAGCCGCTGGTCTCCAGGCCCGGCATCAGCCGGTTCAATGCCACGCCCAGCGCGAACAGGATCGCGGCGTAGACCAGCGGCACGAGCAGGTCGAAGCGATCGGGCCAGCGCAGCTCGGGGTAGACGATCAGGTCGGGAATCTGCTCGGCACGGGTGGCGAAGTTCTCGCGACACAGAAACCACCCCATATGGCTCCACCACAAGCCGTGCCGCGGGGCGTGACAGTCCGCGTCGGTATCGGCGTGACGGTGGTGATGGCGATGATGTGCTGCCCACCACAGCGGACCGCGCTGGGTGGCCGACGCGCCGATCAGCGCGAAGACGAACTGAACGGGCCGGCCGGCGCGAAAGGTCCGGTGGGAGAAATAGCGATGATAGAACGCGGTGATCGCGAACATGCGCAGAAGGTAGCTGGCCAGAAAGACCGCAAGCGCGGTCGCCGACACGCCCACGAACAGCACGCCCAGGCAGGCCAGATGCAGCCCGATGAAAGGAATGATACGAAGCCAGTCGACGCGCTGCGCGTCGCCGGCGGTGCGCAGGCGCTGTCGTGCGTCGAACCAGGCAAGAAAATGCTGCATTGCGGGCGTAGTTCCAGACCGATGAGCGCCCGATTAGACGTTTTGGGGCATCAACCCGACGTGAAGCTCTTACCCCCACCGCCCGCCTTCACTCCCGATCAACGGCCCCGCGCGCATGATCGCCCCATGCCACTTCATCCAACGATCATCAGGCTCGCGGCCGTCGCCCTGCTCCCTGGGGTGATCGCGGCGTGTGCCGGGAGCAATTCCATGACGGACAAACGAACGGTCGAGGCCTATCATCGGGCGCTCGACGAGCTGCCGGGCGAGAGTGCCGCCGTCGAGCGCGGCCTGGCGCGGTTTCGCGAGACCTTCGCCGACCTCACGCAGGAGGATCTGGCCGAGCGCCTCGAAGCGCTCTATGCCGAAGAGATCCATTTCAACGACACCCTCCACATTGCCCGCAGGCGAGCGGCGCTGGTCGACTACATGACGCGCACCGCGCAGCAGCTCGAGTACAACAGCATCGACGTCCACGAAGTGATCCGCGACGGCGCCGATGTGTATCTTCGCTGGGAAATGACTTTCATCACCCGGGCGGCGGGCAAACGCGTCGAATCGCACTCGATCGGCATGACCCATCTACGCTTCAACGAGCGGGGCCGGATCGTCCTGCACCAGGATTTCTGGGACAGCGCCAGCGCACTCTACGCCCACCTGCCGGTGGTCGGTTTCTTCATGCGCCGCGCACAAGGTGAAATGCAATGACGCGCGCGCTCTTGATCACACTTATACTCGCCGCAGCTTCGGTCTCGGCCGAGCCGCCGGACCTGCAACGCTGCTCGGAGGTGGAACTGAAAGTCATTGGCCTGTTCAGCGTCGGCACCGCCAGCCTGCATCTGGCCGACTGCAGCGACGCCGGACGCATACTGGAACGCATCCCCAAGATGTTTTCCCTGAAGCTCGACCGCGACATCCCCGGCGAGGATCTGATCGAAAGCGCCAACGAACTGCTCGTCGAAAACCTCCAGGCCCGATCCGCCGACGCCCTGCCCGAAGAGCTGACCTGCCTGGCCAACGCCTACGTCGACGCCAGCGACGGCGAACGCTTCGACGTGGTCTACAAGCCCGACGAAGATCTTGCGCTCTACCGCAACGGCGAACTTCTCAAAACCTGCCCCGACCAGGGCCACGGCCACCAGTACTTCCAGATCTGGTTCGGCAAAGAACCCTTCGATGAACGAATGAAAACACGCCTTCTCAGGCGCGCAACAAGAGACTGACGACCCCAAGCACTGCCTCTTCAAACGTTTCGAACATTCGAATTTCGGTCATTCGAATTTGTTTGGCACTTGGTGTTTGCAATTTGCAAATTTCGGGGCTGAATGTTTGAGTCCCGTAGGACGTATGGAGGCCCGAAGGGCCATAACGCGTCAATCCAACGCCGGATGATGCGTTGCGCTTGCGCTCCACGCATCCTGCGGTTGTTCGGTCGGCACACCAACGGTCAATCATCACCACGGGTTTCGTGGCGTAGCCGCCCCGCAAATCCATAGACAACCGAACACGCTAACCAGCCCCCGGAAAACCCTACCCGCACTTGCTGCGCGTTGACGAATTGGCGGATGCTGTGCATGTCAGCTCTTGGGTTCACTGTCTGCGATAGGCGGCAAGCTTGGCGCTGACCTGATCGAACAAAGACCAGAACAATCGATGCTCGACCGGCGTCTGCGTCTGATAAAGGGCATCGATCAGATCTCCTGGATTTACACAGCCAACTCTCTTTTCAGCGGCCTTCATACACGTTCTCAAGACCATCGGATGATGCGATCCATAGCATCCTCCTACCTCTTGACAAACCAGTGCTGACGCGGTCGGGTGCACGACAGGAAGATAGAGGGACCCATATCCCAGACCCCGATCGGCTAGCTCTGGAGGCAACCTAACCAGTTCTGATTCTTGCGGGCGTAGCAATTCGAAAAGCGCAGCACGAACGCCAACCTCATCCATACTGCTAAGTGATCGGTCCAATTGACTCAAAGCGAGATCTTCTATCAGATCAAGATCACCAGCCGCGTGCACGTCGGCATTTTTCATCCACGAATATTCAGCCGAATCTCCGGGACCTGAGGACACATCACGCAGCTCTCGCACCAGGCTGTCATTTAGATCGCCGCTCTCTAAATCTATCAGTCCATTGCAGTACTGAGAAAACTCTACCCCATTCGCCACTGACGGCTCGAGCTTGTTTTGGATGTCGGATGGCAACTCACCGTGGGCAGCATAGCGCGTAGCTTCTGCGCAGAATTCAGCCCAGACATCGAGGTTGGCCTCAAGAACTACTTCACTCCAGGCATTGGAATGGACGACTTCCATCAGGTAATCCCGAGCGCTGGAAGTCGTTTCAAATGGTTGTTTTTCTTGACGGAGAGGACGACGCTGGTTTCGTTCATTACTTTCAACGGCATGGAGATTCGTATCATCACCGACTGAATACCGTTCCTCCAAACTGGCTACTGACTCTTTTGACTTTCTCGCTACCTCATTGGTCTCAATCTTCAGCTTCTCTTGCTCGTCTGAAGACGAAGCAAAATACAGCCCACTGATAGCCAGGATGGCAACCGCCGCGAAAGTAACCACAACTGATTTTTTAGGCACTCTAATGCTCAACATGCAAAAAGCTCGGTCGAATACCCAAAATCTGACAGCCGGCAGGAACCGGCTGTCAGCGTAGAAGCCGGAAGCAGTTCACATGCTACTTCAGGCAGAATCAACGTCACCTACGGTTGATTTAAAGAATCTATTAGGTTCTGGAGCACTTGTTCAGCTGACAGGTTCGGGTTATCGGCCCCGTACTCGTTCCAGTCCACTTTGGCAGTATGCCACGGAATAACCGAACCCGGTGGGCTAGTAACATGCAGGCCGGTGGCCCTGAAACGCTCTATATCGTTAAGCCCCCACTGGATTGTGAGGTTGTGCACCTGAGCCGCTAACTTAGCTAACTGTTGTGCGTTGATCATCATATTGCCAAGACGTACATAATTTCCAAGAAAGCCGCCAGCACCTCTCCCGACGAGCCTGACTGGCTGCGGCCCCGGGCTTGTATCAACGTGCGACTGACGAAAATACACATGTCGTGCCGGCCGCCTACCAACCACGACAATAGTATCCATATCGTCATCTTCAGTTAAAACAGCATTCCCACACAGCTCATTGGATTCGCCAGGACGGCCAGAAGAGCACCCACCAGGTAAACCTCCACCAACGAGGAAATCTCCCGACCTGATCGGCTCATCATATATGACTGGATCATACCCTTCCCAAATGAGCCCATAAACGCTTTCGTCACCGTCGTCATACAACTTTTCATAGAGACCGAAATTGGATGACGCATTCGCTTGAATGGCGAACGCAGAAAGCACTACCCCCAGGAGACCAATCATTACAGTTTTCACTATCTTTCTCCCATAGTCACAAAGTTTGCAATGACACAGGGCCGCACACTATTCCGCAACCCCGCGCCTACAAGATCGGGGCAGGCTGGAGAATTGCTGCTGAATCTCTTGCATTTTGACATGCAACACACCAACACTTGATCAAGCCCCTATACGAATCGTACTCAATGCCCCCCCCTGTGTGTCAAGCCCCGGGCGAGGCGCGCGAATCAGTTCAGCACCGGGTCGGCTTCGGCATCCACGCTATCGCTCATCCGGCCGCCCGCCCCGCTACAATGATAGAGTGTTGGCTGATCGGAGTACGCTGATTCCTGAGATCGTCGCAAGAACCGTCGCGCTGGTCGCCGCCGCTACGTGCACATGGCTGTGGCTGACGGGCCCGACAAGTCCCGATGTTGCTTTCACGCCGCGCGCCCTGGTGATCGGGCTCGCCATCGGGGCATTCGTGGCTTGCGCCTGGATGCCGGAACGAATGGACGAAAATATCCGCCGCTCGGGCGCCAGCGGTTTGATCCGCGGATTCGGATTCGTCGGGCTGGTGATGCTCGCCGGCGTACTTTACGCGATATCCAGTCGATAGCACCGTAGGATGTGTGGAGGCCCGAAGGGCCGTAACGCATCGAGCCACCGCCGAATGATGCGTTGCGCTAGTGCTCCACGCATCCTACGGTTGCTAGTTGGCTGGTGGGTTGGTTGGCTAGTTGGGTTGGTCGATTCTCTATGGATTTGCGGGGCGGCTACACCGCGAAACCGATGGTGGTGATTGACCGTCGGTGTGCCACCCGAGTTCTCGCGGCGCAACCGCCCACCAAATCTCCCGGCTGCCGAACTAGCTAACCAGCTAACCAGCCAACTAGCCCCTAGACGGGCCCACCCACACCTGCTGCGCATTGACGAATTCTCGGATGCCGTGCGGGCCCAGCTCGCGGCCGATGCCGGAGCGCTTGATACCGCCCGAGGGCAGCCTGGGGTCGGTCTTGACGATGCCGTTGATCGCCACCTGGCCGGTTTCCAGCCGGCGCGCCATGGCCACGGCACGCTCGGTGCCGGCCCACACCGCCGCGGCCAGGCCGTAGCGGGTGTCGTTGGCCAGCGCCAGCGCCTCTTCTTCGTCGGCGACCTTCATCACCACCGCCACCGGGCCGAAGGTCTCTTCCCTTGCCGCGGTCATCTCCGCGGTGACCTGGGTGAGCAGGGTGACCGGATAGAAGAAACCCTCACCCGCGGGGATTTCGCCCCCCAGCGGGCATTGGGCACCGGCTTCCACGGTCTCGCGCACCTGGCGATGCAGGTTCTCGCGCAGGTCGTTTCTGGCGATCGGGCCGATATCGGTGGCTTCCTCGGCAGGGTCACCGACCTTCAACCGCGCCAGACGCTCGTGCAGACGCTCCACGAAGGCGTCGTGCACCGACTCCTCGACGATGATGCGCTTGGCCGCGATACAGCTCTGGCCGGCGTTGATGATGCGCGACAGGCAGATGGTGTCGGCGGCGGTGTCGAGATCGGCGTCGGCGAGCACGATGGCCGGGTCGGAGCCGCCCAGCTCGAGGATGGAGTGCTTGATTTCGGCCGCCGCGGTGGCGGCGACGATGCCGCCGGCCTTGTCCGAGCCGGTGAACGAGACCGCCTGCACACGCTGATCGCGGATCACGCCCTCGACCCGCTCGGTTTCCAGCGGCAGGTTGGCAAAGATGTTCGCCGGGGCACCGGCGCGTTCGAACAGCTTGCCGATGGCTTCGCCACAGGCCGGCACGTTGGGGTCGTGCTTGAGCAGGCAGGTGTTGCCGGCCATCAGCGTGGGCGCGGCAAAACGGAAGGCCAGCCAGAACGGTGCATTCCACGGCAGGATGCCCAGGATCACCCCCAGCGGCAGGTACTGCACGTAGCTTTCGCTGGCATCGGATGCCAGATGCTCGGTGGCCAGGTAGGCTTCGGCATGTTCAGCGTAGTGCTCGGCGCACCAGGCCGCCTTTTCGACCTCGCCGCGCGCCTCGCCAATGGGCTTGCCCATCTCTTCGGTCATCAGCCGCGCCAGCGACTCGGTGTCTTCGCGCATCAGGGCGGCGACGTCTCGCAGCACCCGCGCACGCTCATCGAAACCGGCCGCTGCCCAGCCGTCAAAGGCCGAGTGCGCGGCGGCCAGCCGGCGCTCCAGGGTTTCGTCGTCGAGCGCGGCGAGTTCGTACTGGACCCGGCCGGTAGCCGGATTGATCGATTGGAGCATGCTCACCTCTTTCCTGCTTCGTTGATGTGCTTGACCGCTTCGCCATCCGGAACGCGCGGCGGGTGCGTGGTTTTCGGCTCGGGCAATTCCCGTGGCGACTGGTCGGGCTTGACGACGAAATCCTCATCGAGGGTGAAAAAGGACTTGCTACCGTTGGCGGTGATGTAGATGGTGTCGGAAATGCCGACCGTCTTGTCGCCGTCCACGCCCCACATCCAGGGAATGATGTGGAAGGTCATGCCTTCCTTGAGCACCCTGGAGTCGCCCTGCTTGAGGCTGATGATGTAGCCCTCGTCCCAGCTCGGCGGAAAGGCAATGCCGATGGAATAGCCCGAACGCGTGATCAGCCGCGCGTCGACCTCGTTGGCGGTGATGATGTTGCGGATCAGGTTGTCGGCATCGGAGACGGTCATGCCCGGGCGCAGCACTTCCTTGAACTCGTGCAGCGCCTGCTTCATGCGGTCCTGGGCGTGCCTCATCGACGGCGACAGCTCACCGAGAACGATGGTGCGCATCATCGCGGTGTGATAGCGGCGGTAGCAGCCGCCAACCTCGAGGAATACGTGCTCACCGGGCTGCACCGTGCGCCCTTCCCAGGTGGCGTGGCCGATCATGGTGCGCGGACCGGAGGTCACGTAGGGCATCACCGCCGGCGGCTCGCCACCGGCACGGAACATGGCCGCGCTGATGGCCGCGCCGATCTCGTTTTCGGTCACCCCGGCGCGAGCGGCCTCGAAGCCGGCCTGCATGCCCGCCTCGGTGGCCGCGGCGGCCCGCCGCATGACCTTGATTTCATGCTCGGACTTGCAGATCCGTCCTTCTTCGACGATCCCGAAGCAGTCGAACAGCCGGCCATCGAGGAAGGTCGTGTGGATGCTGTCCTGATGGTAGGCGGCAAAGTAGTAGCTGTTGCGCTCGTAGCCGATGCACTTGCTGCCCAGACCGAACTCGCGCAGCGACTCGACCAGCATCTGGATGGCATCCCCCGTATCCGGGTAGGGCCGGGTCTTTTCCACCCAGGTGCGCGCATGCACGTTCGACTCTTCCATCTGGCGGGTGATCATGAACGGCTCGCCTTCAAGCGGCACCACCAGGACCTGGAAGAATGAATATCCGGTGGTCTGATAGTCGGTCAGGTACATCAGGTTTTCCGGGTCGGTGATCACCACCGCGTCGAGCAGGCGCTCGGCCATGCGCTCGCGCAGGGCCTCGAGGCGGCGCTCGTATTCCTCGAAGGGAAAGGTCATGTCATCGCGCTGTCTCACGCCGCCGCCCTCCGCGCCGAGGCCACCGCCTGTTCGAGAATATCCAGCCCTTCGTTCAGGTCGGCCTCCGGGGTGGTCAGCGGCGGAATCAGCTTGAGCACGCGGCCGCCGGTGCCGCAGGCGCCGATCAGCAGGCCGTTCTCGAAGCTGGTGGTCGCGATCTGCTTGGCCAACTCACCATCGCCGACGTCGAGCGCCTGCAGCATGCCGCGACCGCGCACGGAAAACTCCCCGCGACCGGATTCGGCCGCGATCGATTGCAGGCGCTTGCGCATGGTTTCGCTGTTTGCCTTGACCGCGTTCATCAGCTCGTCGTTCTGGAAATACTCCATCGCCACGGTGCCGGCCACGAAGCTCAGGCCCTGGCCGCGGAAAGTGCCGGTATGCTCGCTCGGCGACCAGTGCTTGTCGTGCTCGGGCTTGGCCAGCGTCATTGCCAGCGGCGTGCCGTAGCCGCCGACGCCCTTGGCCAGCGCGATGATGTCGGGGTCGAGCCCCATGTCGTCGAAGCTGAAGTAGCTGCCGGTGCGCCCGCATCCGGCCTGAATATCGTCGTAGATCACCAGTGCGCCGAGGTCGCGGGCCAGATCCTGAACCGCCTTGAGCCATTCGGGTCGGGCCAGGTGCACCCCGCCCTCGGCCTGGATCGGCTCGAGCACGAAGGCCGCCGGCGCCTCCAGACCGCTGGAGGAATCTTCGTACATGGCCCTGAGCTGATCGACCCAGGCCAGGCACTGCTCGAGCGGCACCTCTTCGCTGCCGTAGGGCTGGCGATAAACGTGTTCCAGCGGCACCCCGGCGGCGTTGCGGAAGTAGGAATTGGCGGTACACGCCAGCGAACCCAGGGTCATCCCGTGAAAGCCGTGCTCGTAGGCCACGACGCCGGGGCGACCGGTGACCTTGCGGGCCAGCTTGAGCGCGGCCTCGACGGCGTTGGTGCCGGTCGGCCCCATGAACTGCAGCTTGTGGTTCCAGCCTCGGGGTTTGACGATGGTTTCGACGAAGCTTTCGATGAAGTCACGCTTGACGTCGGTGTACATGTCCAGGCTGTGGGCCACGCCATCGCGCTCCAGAAAGTCGATCATGGCGCGCTTCATGCGGGCATTGTTGTGGCCAAAGTTCAGCACGCCGGCGCCGGCGAAAAAGTCGATGTAGGACTTGCCGTTCTCGTCTGTCTGTCGCGCGTTGGATGCCGAGGTGAATACGGTCGGATACAGTCGGCAATAGCCGCGAATTTCCGATTCCCACTGTTCGAATACCTGCATGATGCACCTCCTGGCAGCTCGCTCCCGGCAATCTTCCGCCGGGGGCGGGCGTGATTACTCCTTCACGGGAACTCCCGCGATGCGGACGTATAGGCGGCCGACCACGTCGATCAGCCGGTCGTTGAAATCGTATTCGGGGCTGTGGCAGGGATGGTGATTCCCCAGGCCGTCGTCGGCCCCGATCAGGGCAAAGGCGCCGGGAATTTCCTTGAGGTAATAGCTGAAGTCTTCCGACGCCATGATGGGTGTCTTCAGCCCGGCATCGAGCGCGCCGTCGCCCAGCTCGGTGAGCAGCGCCTGGCGGTACGCTTCGGCTTCGCGCTCGTGGTTGACCGTTGCGTCATAACGCGGATGGATGCTCACATCTGCGTTGACACCGTGGGCGCGGGCCGTGTTCCGGGCAACTTCAGTGATCAGCTCGGCCATCTGCGCGCGCGTGTCGGGGTCGCCGAGCCTGAAACTCCCCGCCAGACGGGCGGTGGCCGGCGTGACGGTTGCCGAGCCGCCGTCGGCGTGCAGGCTGGTGACGCTGAGCACCGTTGGCGCCTGCGGCGAGATGCGGCGGCTGACAATCTGCTGCAGGGCCGTAACAATCGCGGCGGCGGCCGGCAGCGGGTCGCGGCACAGCTCGGGCTGGCTGGCGTGCCCACCCTGGCCGTGGATGCTGATCTCGAAAGTGCCGTTACCGGCCATCACCGGGCCGTCGGGACAGGCGGCCTTGCCAAAAGCAATCGCTGGCCAGTTATGCCAGCCGAAGATCGCCTCGACGCGGTCGAGCGCTCCGTCATCGATCATCGCCTTTGCGCCGTGTCCGCCCTCCTCGGCCGGCTGGAACAGCAGCGTCACCGGGCCGGGCAGCCGATCTTCGTGCGCTTTCAGCCAGCGGGCAGTGGCCATCAGCGTGGCGGTGTGGCCGTCATGACCGCAGGCGTGCATTCGCCCTTCGGTCGTCGACGACCACTGAACACCGCTGGCCTCGACGATCGGCAGCGCGTCGATATCTCCGCGCAGCGCGATGTGCCGGCCGGGTGCCCCGGGGGCCAGCGTGGCCACGGTGCCGGTTTCAGCGCAGGCGCGCCAGGGAATACCCAGGTTGTCCAGGCGCTCGCGGATGGCGGCGGCCGTCTTGACCTCCTGCCAGGTCAACTCCGGCGCGCGATGCAGGGCGCGACGAAACACCACCGCCTCGTCGACCACGGCCTGCCAGTTGTCTGCGACCCGATTCAACACGCAGCACACTCCCGGTCAATGAAAATCGCCCCGGACTGAAACCCGGATGCATCGGAAGATTCCGAAAACGCGCCCGCCCGAAGGCTAAGGTCGTGTCTTCCACACTAGCCGGGAGACCATGCCGTGTGCAAGCGCTTTCGTTTAGGGCCAAAACTGTTGTGTGGCAAGCATTTACGATATCCGGGCGCCGCGGGAGCTGCAGCCAGCCAGCGGCTGGCCATCACGCTCTCGCTGCACCTGAGCAGGCCTCAGCCCTCGAAGTGATCGGAGAAAATCAGCCCGGTATCGGTGCTGTGAAAGCGTCTGCTCAATCGGGTGATGTTGCCCTGCCGATCGGCCACCTCGACATACAAGTGAGCATCACGGAGCCCCGAAGGCATGCCTTCGGGCAGATCGATCACCCAACGCCCACCCCCAAGCTTGCGAGCCAGGTCAGCCAGCTCGGAATCGGCTGGCCGGCCCAGCAGCTCAAAGTCAGCGCGGATCGACAGGCTGCCTGCGGCAAGACCGCTGTTGGCGTCACTGGCACCGATACGGATGGCGTCAATCGTCTGCGGCGCGGGCTCCGGCCGGGGGCTGGAAATGGTCAACGTGGGGCGCTGGGCGTCCATGAACCAGCCGTAGTCCGCGGGCATGTCGAGCTGGCTGCTCAGGTCAATGGGCGCGCCCAGATCGATCCAGCGGGCAATCGTCATTTTCTGCTCGATGGTCAACGGCGCCACGCCGGAGTCGGGCGGCGGCATGATCTCGCCAGTGAAGTCGATATCCGCATCGTTGGGATCAGCACCTGCTGGCAGGGTGCCGGCTTCACCCGGCGTTGTCGCACTGGGATGGTCGTCGTTATCCCAGCCGTCCAGCCGGCGGCCGAAGACTTTCCAGACCAGCAGGCTGCGCCGGCTCTGGAATTTGCGCAGGTAGCGGCTGGCGTTGGTTTGGCGCCATGTCCCGTCCGCGAGCAGCGAGGGGTAACCATAATCAGCGCACTCGTCTGCGGCCAGGCGGCGATAGTCTCCCGGCAGGTCAGGCACATTCCACTTGCAACCATCGACCAGCTCGGTTTCCGCCAGATTCAGATTACCGGCGTTTTCGCTGGCGTTGTGGCACTGCACGCAATGGCTCTGGAGAATCGGGCGAATGTCACGCAGGAATTCGATGTCGACCACTGTCTCGGGACGCTGTTCGAGGACCAGATTGCCTTCGGGATCCTGGCTGATCATTGGCGTGCCGGCGAGCAGGTCGGGCACGTCGAAGCCCGGCTGTGCTGCCACCGTTGACGCGAAGGCCAGCGGCTGCTGGCTGTGCGCATGACAGCCGCCGCAGTCGGCTCGCACTTCGCCGGGCCGGACCTGGTGCCAGGTCTGCGACATGTTGAGCACCATGCCGTTGCCGTCTATGGTCTGAAAGGTGAACGGCGTATCGGCCGGCAGTCGTGCGAGGAAGCTGGTGTCCGGATTACCGTCATCGTCCATGATCGGCTGCCCGTCATCGTCGGACTTACGCACCGGAATTTCGCCGAGAATACGCAAGCGCTCGTTGGCATGGTTGATGAAGCCGTTGGTACTGCTGCCGTTGGCGCCGTAACGGCGATCAGGAATCCCCTCCATGGCCAGCACGCGAACGGCCTCGATCTCGCTGTTGTCGTACTTGCCGGCATCCGCACCCTGGTAGATCCAGTTGCTCCAGCGGCGATTGCGATGGTTGCGGTTCTGCGAGGTGTTGAACGGGTCCAGGCCATCAAAGGAACTGGAACCGGCATGGGGAAAGCTCTCGCGCCGATACAGGCTGGAGCTGCCGACCAGACCATGGGGCGTGCCTTCAGGCAGCAGCGGATGCTGTTGACCGTCGTTGGGAAGCCACTCCAGCTCGGCCGGCTCGGGCACGCCGTGTATCGCCATGTAAGGCACCACCGCCCGCGGCCAGGCGGCATTGAATGCGTCATTTTCGACCAGTTTCACCAGGCTGTCGGGAGACCGGACAGGCTGGGAGTCCGGCACCAGATAGATGCCGCTGTCGTAGTAAGGCCTGGGCGTAGGCCGCTTGAGATCGTTGGCTGGTCCAGGCGACCACACCACCAGCAAGTCATTGCCTGGTGCAGCAGACGGGTGCGTGAACTTGCCCACCCGCCGGCCATTTTCGCCCTCAGGCGCCGCGTTATCGAAGTGGTGGGTCATCGGCGTCATGCTGTAATAGCCGCGCGGCGTATAAGCCATGGTGAAAGTGGCGCGGTTGCCGGAAGTTGACGTGTAGTCGATGGGCGGGTTGTGCTGCGGATCCCAGCTGTAAAAAGCCGGTTCACCGGGGGGCGGCGAAGGTGGAAAAGCGTAGAGCGCGCCAAAGCCATTATTGTTGATGTTGTAGTAGGCCTCGACCACGATATCGCCGTTACCAATCTGGGTCATGAAGTGGAAGGCATCCGGGGAAGACATGGCACTGACCAGAGGCTCCCAGCCCCTGCCGTCGGGCCGAATGGCCCACAGGCCCCACAGCCGCCGATCACGCAAGCCCTGCGATTCATAGCTGGAAAACATCAAACGACCGTCCTTGAGGATGGTCGGGTGCAAAGCACTGCCGAGGGTCATGGGCGCAATTGCTTCGACGTTTTCACCGTCATCATCCATCACGAACAACTGCATCGTCGGCGTGCTGAAAGGACGAGTAGGCAGAAAGCCGTTCCGGCTGCTGGTAAAAGCCAGTCGACCGCCGGGCAGGGGCATGGGGCCCAGATTGAACACGCCGTAGCCCAGGCGATCATGGCCCGGCGCGGGATCAACCGGGTTGGATTCATCCCAGTTTCCCGAGCCCGTATTGGGCGTGAATTCACCAAAAGTCAGCTGCTCGACTTGCCGACTGGCCAGGTGAATACGATAAATGTCCGCGCCGGCCACTGACAGATTGCTGCGCTGTGAATTGAGCGCTTCGTCGCTGACGTCGTGAAACAGGCTGTAGTAAACCCATTCGGCATCAAAACTTACCACCGGGTCAGTTACCGCGCAGTCGCTGCAGGCAACCAGAATTTCTTCGCTGCCGTCGGGGTGACGCAAAACGAGGTCGGCACCGGGATCGATGCGCGCCGGGTGGCCAACCTCCGGCCAGATGGTGTTTTCCGTGTCGCCAAAGCGCGCCTGGCGAACATAGACAATATCGTAGTCGACAGCCACAGCCATCAGATCAAGGCTGGCACTCGCGCACAGCACTAGCAACACCATTCGAAACATGAAGCGAGACTCCCTCAGCAACCACAGATCGTTCGCCCCCTTCAATGGCGGATCGTAGCGGTACCGGCCCGGAATGTCAGCGAACGGGCGAGCGAATGGTCTGAACGGCATGATTCAGGCGCCGAACGGAAGAATGACGTCCGAGCCGGCTTGGCGCCGCTGCTGCCGCAGGCTAAAATGGCGGGCTTGCATTTTCTGCCCACTCTTTTTCTGGACAAAACCATGCGTATCGGCACCACCCTGACCCACTACATCATCCAGAACCAGCGCGAGATCGAAGGCGCCAGCGGCACCTTCACCGGCCTGCTCAACGACATCAGCGTGGCCTGCAAGAAGATCGCGGCCCTGGTCGACAAGGGCGCTCTGGTCAACGTGCTCGGTGCGGCTGACAGTGAGAATGTGCAGGGTGAGCAGCAGAAAAAACTCGACATCATTTCCAACGAAATCATGATCGAGGCTCTGGAACACAACGGGCACATCGCCGCCCTGGCCTCGGAGGAAATGGAGGGCATTCACCCAATGACGGCCGAGCGCCGCGGCCGCTACCTGCTGCTGTGCGATCCGCTGGACGGCTCCTCGAACATCGATGTCAACGTCTCGGTGGGCACCATCTTCTCGATCCTGCGCGCACCCGCTGATGCCAGGGAACCCGTCGAAGCCGACTTTCTCCGCCCCGGCACCGAACAGGTCGCCGCCGGCTACTGTCTGTACGGACCCTCGGCCATGATGGTACTGACCACCGGGGAAGGCGTGAGCATGTTTACCCTCGATCGCGATATTGGCGAGTTCCTGCTCACCCGGGAAAACGTCAGCATTGACGCGGACACCAGGGAATTCGCCATCAACGCCTCCTACCAACGCCACTGGGACAAGCCGGTGCGTCGCTACATCGACGAATGCCTGGCAGGAGAAGACGGCCCGCGCGGCAAGAACTTCAACATGCGCTGGGTCGCCTCCATGGTTGCCGAAGTCCACCGCATCCTTACCCGCGGCGGCATCTTCATGTATCCCAGCGACCACCGTATCCGCGCCGAGGGCAAGGGCGGAAAGCTCAGGCTAATGTACGAAGCCAACCCGATGGCCATGATCATCGAACAGGCCGGCGGCGCGGCCAGCACCGGAGAGCAACGCATCCTCGAAGTCGAGCCGGAAGAGCTGCACCAGCGCGTGCCGGTAATTCTGGGCTCACGCAATGAAGTCGAGCGAGTCGCCGGTTATCACGGCTGATCCGCCTCGATGAAATCCACGCGAAGACGAAAAAGGCCGCCCGAAGGCGGCCTTTTTCGTGTTGCATCGGAACGGTGGATCGTCAGCCCAGCGACCACAGCGCGGTGAACTCCGGTACCGTCATCGCCTTGAGCGGATCGAAGTCCTCGGTGGCGGCCAGGATGGCGCTTGTCTTGCGCTCCGACAGATGCTCGGCCACGGCGGCGGCGAACTTGTCCTCGAGCAGCGGGATGCCCTCTTCGCGGCGGCGGCGGTGGCCGACGGGATAGTCGATCGAGACCTTGTCGGTGCTCGAGCCGTCGGTGAAGAACACCTGCACCGAGTTGCCGATGGCGCGCTTGTCGGCGTCGAAGTATTCTTCGGTAAAGCGCGGATTTTCCTTGACCGTCATCTTTTCGCGCAGGGCGTCGATGCGCTCGTCGGCGGCGACTTCGTCGCTGTAGTGCTCGGCGGTCAGCTCGCCGAAGATCAGCGGCACGGCCACCATGTACTGCAGGCAGTGGTCGCGGTCGGCGTAGTTGTCGAGCGGGCCGGTCTTGTCGATGATGCGCACGGCCGCTTCCTGCGTTTCGAGCTCGATACGCTCGACCTCGTCGAGGCGATCGGCAACTTCGTCGTACAGCTTGTAGGCGCACTCCACCGCAGTCTGGGCGTGGAATTCGGCCGGGTAGGAAATCTTGAACAGCACCTGCTCCATGACGTAGCTGCCCAATTCTCTCTCGAGGACAATATCATTGCCGCCAAACAACACGTCCTGGAAACCCCAGCCCTTGGCCGTGAGCGCCGACGGGTAACCGATCTCGCCGTCGAGCGTGATCAGCGCAAGCTGCACGGCGCGGCGACAGGCATCACCGGCAGCCCAGCTCTTGCGCGGCCCGGTATTGGGTGCGTGGCGGTAAGTTCGAAGCGCACCGCCGTCGATCCAGGCCTGGCTCAAGGCATTGATGACATCGTCGCGATCGCCGCCAAGCATCTTCGTGACCACTGCGGTGGAGGCGACGCGCACCAGCAGCACGTGGTCCAGGCCGACGCGGTTGAAACTGTTCTTGAGCGCCAGAATGCCCTGTATTTCGTGGGCCTTGATCATCGCTTCAAGCACGTCTTCGACCTTGAGCGGCTCGCCGCCCTGGGCCACGTCGCGGCGCGAGACATAGTCGGCCACGGCAAGTATTGCGCCGAGGTTATCGGACGGATGGCCCCACTCGGCCGCCAGCCAGGTGTCGTTGAAGTCGAGGTAACGCACCAGCACGCCGATATCGAAGGCCGCCTTGACCGGATCGAGCTTGTAGGCCGTGCCGGGCACGCGCGCGCCGATTTCAAGCTCCACGCCGGGCACGACCGGACCGAGCAGTTTGGCGCATTCAGGAAACTTCAGCGCCAGCATCGAGCAGGCGAGCGAATCCTTGAGGCAGTAGTGGGCTGTCTCCCAGGCCTCCTTCGAGGTGATTTCGTAATCGCAGACGTAATCGGCGATGTCCTGAAACAGCTGGTCGGGGTCGGGGCGGCTTGCCGAGCGAATATCGATCTCGCCACTCATATCGGTGGGACTCCTGATGGGGATGGGTGAATCCCCCTATTCTAAGCTACTGGCGGGAGAAGAAGCTGTCGGGAATGAAAACCTGTAATCCGAGGCGCCAGATCCGAAACAGAATCCGGGAGCGGCTGGAGGCAGACGCGGAATCAAGAACAAGCAGCGACCCTGCCGACTGGCCGTTTCGATTGTCAGATTTCTGAGCCTACTTCGAATCGGGTGCTTCGACTTTCCAACTTGCTGTTACTCCGCCGCCCAGGCAGCCAGATCCTGGCGGCGAATCTTGGCGTTGTGGCGGATGTCGACGGGAAAGCTGTCCTTGAACAGAACGCGTCGGATCTCGCGGGTCAGCTGGTTTCGCGACAGCACTTCGCGCACGGCTGACTCGACCGCCGGTTGATCCGCGCTGTCCTCCGGCTCGATGACGAGCACCGGCTCCTGCCGGCCCTTTTCGCCCACGCCCACCAGAGCGGAGCGGAACACGCCTTCGACGGCGTTGACGGGGCCTTCGACGCATTCGGTAAACAGCGTGCCCTCGGGCGTAACCACGCGCTCGGACTTGCGCCCGCAAAACCACAGCCGGCCCTCGTCGTCGAGCCAGCCCAGATCGCCCATGCGGTGCCAGACCCGGCCCTGGTTGTCGGTCATCTTGGCTTCGCGAGTCTGGCGCTCGCGCTGCCAGTAGGTGTCGGTCACGGTCGGGCCGGCCACGCAGATCTCGCCGATCTCGCCGTCGGGCATCTCGCCAGCGTACTCGGTCAGGTCGATCGGCTCGTCGCTGACCGGGATGATGCGGATTTCATTCGCCGCCAGCGCGAGACCGACGCAGATGCCCTTGCCTGAGCGATTGCCCTCGGACAGCTCGCCAACCAGCTCGCGCCCGGCGACCGTGGCCACCGGCAAGGCCTCGGTAGCGCCGTAGGGGGTGTGAATGTCCGACCAGGGATCAAGCGCGCCGTGAATGCGCTCGATCACCGCCGGCGAGACCGGCGCGCCGGCCGAGAGCATGCGACGCAGGCCCGGCAGTCGAATCCGGTGCTTTTCCAGATGCCGACCCAGGGTGTTCATCAGCGCCGGCGAGCCGAACAGGCTGGTCACGCCGTAGGTCTCGATCAGGCTGACCAGCATGTCCGGGTCGGCCTCGGCCGGGCGGGTGAAGTCCATGATCGGCACGACCGTGGTCATGCCCAGCGCCGGGTCGAACAGGGCAAACGGCGGAAAGGTCGGCAAATCCACCTCGCCGGGCTGCATGCCGAAGGTCGCGCGCATCAGCTCGACCTGGGCGGCAAAGTGGCGGTGACGATAGAGCACGCCTTTCGGGATACCCGTCGATCCGGAAGTAAACACAATAGCCGCCGGATCATCGCCGGCGACCTCGGGCGCCTCGAAGGACTCGCCCTTTCCGGCCAGCAGATCGGAAAACTTCAGCCCGCGCCAGAAAGGCCGCGGCCCGACGGTGATGAGCTGGCGAATGCTCGCGCGCGCCCAGCCCAGCGCCATGCGCGCGACCTGCGCGCGGGTGACGCCGACAAACACCTCCGGTGCGGCTTCGCCCAGGCAGGTCTTGAGCGGCTTGATGCCGATACCCGGGTCGATGAGCACCGGCACCGCGCCAGCCTTGAACAGCGCGAAGAACAGCGCGAAGAATTCCAGCGAAGGCGGCACCATGAACCCCACCCGGGTGCCTTTCCCGATACCTTTCGCCTGCAGGCCCGCCGCCAGCCGGTCGGTCAGCTCGTTGAGCTCGCGATAAGTCCAGCGTCGATCGACCCAGCCGCCCTTTTTGCGCTTGAGCGGCAGAACAAGCGCCGTGGCATCGGGCTGCGCCTCGGCCTGCCGGGTCAGCGCATGCGCAATGTTGATTTCATTCGGCATCTTCAGATCAGTCTTCCACCACGAAAGGCACGAACAAGCTTCTTGCAGCTTTTCCTGCGTGACCTTCGTGCGCTTTGCGGCTCATTTCAGTCCTTGAGGTGCTGCTTTATGCCGGCTGTCACTCGCTCGGGGGCGTCCTCGAGCACGTAGTGGCCGGCCTCTTCCAGGTAGTCGATTTCGGCCTGCGGCCAGATTCTGCGCCATTGATCGAGCACCCGGTCGTCGAAGACAAAATCCCGGCCGCCCCAGATGAATTTGACCGGCTTTTCGGCCAGGCGGTCAAGGTGCCGCTCGGTCTCGGCCAGCACCGGCCAGGCCGGGTCGGATTGGTCAAGCGGGATATCCTGCACGAAGCGCAGCGTGGCCAGGCGGCTTTTCGGACCCCGGCGATAGGGCGCGGTCAGGCCGCGGGCCACCTCGCGATCGAGCTTTCCGGCCGTCCCCAGTCGGGCAGCCAGGCCGGAAAAGGCGTTGAAGCGATTGATGGCGAAGCCTCCGGGCCCCGTGCGGGCGAATTTCAGCGCAAAGGGCAGCGGCAGTTCGGGCCCGATGGTAAATGCCCAGGTGTTGAGCACCACGACCCGCCGCACCCGCTCAGGATGGCGCACCGCCCAGGCCAGGCCGATCGCCCCGCCCCAGTCGTGCACCAGCAGGTCGACCTCGCGATCGGGCTCGACCTCGTCGAGCCAGTGGCCCAGATCGGCCACCCGGCTGGCCATGGTGTAGTCATAGCGCGGCTCGTCGGGCCGGTCGGACAGACCCATGCCGATATGATCGGGCACCAGGCAGCGGCGCTCGTGCTTGAGCGCATTGATGACGTTGCGGTAGTAGAACGACCAGGTCGGATTGCCGTGCACCATCACCACCGGTCGCCCCTCGACCGGCCCTTCATCCACGTAGTGCATGCGGTGGCCGGTGGACTGGACGTGGTAGCGGGACTCGAACGGGAACAGTTTCTTTGGAACCACGGGCTTTCGCTCGGAACGGTTAGCTGGTTAGCTGGTTAGCTGGTTAGCTGGTTAGCTGGTTAGCTGGTTAGCAATGATTATGACGCTCGGATCACATAAAGCAACAGCAAAAGGGCTTATCCCGGCGCAACTAGCCAACTAGCCAACTAGCCAACTAGCCAACTAGCCAACCTCCTTACCAGACAATCTCGGTCATGCAGCAGTTCAGACCCGAGCCAATGCCCATCAGCGCAATCTTGTCGCCACGGTTGACGCGACCCTTGTCGACGATCTTGCTCAAGACCGTGGGGATCGACGCCGGACCGACGTTGCCCAGCTTGGGAAAGATCCGGTAGACCCTTTCGGGCTCGACGCCAAAGGCGCGGATGAAAGCCTCGGTATGCACGCGCGAGACCTGGTGTATGACCACGTGGTCGAGCTCGTTGGCGACCCAACCCAACACTTGGCGGGCCGTGCCGTAGGTGGCGCCGGCAAGCTTCATGCCTTCGCGCAGCAGGCTCTTGGCGTCGGTCCACATCAGATGGTTCCAGCCGCGACACAGGTTGTTGAACTCGGTGGCCGCGCGCGCGACACCGCCCTTGTATTGGTGCCCATCGGGCTCGAGGTCACCGCGTGACATGACCATGGCCGCAGCGCCGCAGCCCAGCGTCAGGCTGGCGAACTCGCTCTTGAACTGCTTGCGCGTGACATCCGGCTCGAGCAGGCGATCAATGGTGATCTCGCAGACCTCGCGGATATTTTCGGCGTTGACAATCAGCGCGTAGTCGATCTCGCCGCGGTCGAGCATGCGCGCGGCGATGTTCATGCCGTTGATGAACGCCAGGCAGGCATTGCCCACGTCGAAGCTCTCGCAGGTGTTGGCCAGCTTGAGGTTCCTGTGCACCATGCAGGCCGTCGACGGCTCGAGAAAATCACGCGTGACCGAAGTATTGATCAGGATACCGACACGATCACGATCGATATCGGCGCGCGCCAGGGCCTCTTCGGCCGCCAGGGTGGCGGCATCCGAAGGCTGGACGCCGTGATCCCAGAAGCGGCGCTCTTCGATGCCGGCGACGTCAATCAACGGGTTGCCGCGCATGCGCAGTTTTCGGAAGGTCGGCTCGAGCCGCTCCCCGATCTCTTCACTGGTTACGGTGTGCGGGGCGTCGATGGAGGCCACCGACTTGATGACAACGTTGTCAAACAGCATGAGGTTCTTTCCTGGCCACGGACGCCCGGGCGATGGTTGATGGATCGATCATACAGGCACAATAAACCATTGTACCGCGAATCGGAAGCCGGGCCCCAACGCGAAAACACTACGCTCCGGAGCGCCGTCGGCGCGGCAGCATGCGGGCCATCAGCGACCGCAGCGCCAGCGGACGAATGGGCTTGTGCAGAAACTCGCAGCCCGCCCGCCGCGCGGCCGCACGCACCTCGGCGGCGTGATCGGCGCTGATCAGTACGGTGGGGCGCTGGCAGCCGGCCTCCTGCAGCGACTCCAGCAAGTGCAGGCCGGTTTTGCCATCGTCAAGATGATAATCGACTACCAGCAGCTCGGGTTCGAAAGCCGCGGCCGCTGTCAGCGCCTGTTCGGCGTTGCTGGCCACGCGCACCTCGTAGCCCCAGCCCGAAATCAGGGTCTCCAGCGAGCCGAGCATGGCCGCCTCGTTGTCGACAACCAGCACCCGGCCCGAGCCCGGCTCGGAGCGCTCGGCCCGGCGGCCGGGCAAACAGGGTTGTGGTTCGGCGCGGGGCACGCGAACGCCAAAGGCGGTGCCATGGCCGGGCCGGCTGACCAGCTCGATTTCATGGCCGAGCAGACGCGCCATGCGCTCGGCGATGGCCAGGCCCAGACCCAGTCCGGGCGCGTGCTGGCCGTCACCCAGACGACGAAACTCCTCGAAGATGACGGCCTGATCCGCGCTGCTGATACCTGGCCCGGTATCCCACACACCTACCAGCAGTTCCGCGCCACGCCGGCGGCAGCCAATCAGCACCCGACCGTGGCGGGTATAACGCACGGCGTTGGAGAGGAAATTCTGCAGAATCCGTCGCAGAAGCTGTGGGTCGGTCTCCACCCACTGAAGCGTATTGACGCAGTCGAGCTCGAGGTCGCGCTCGCGAGCGAGCAGTGAAAACTCGCCCTGCAGCTGCGAGAACAGCTCCCCGAGTGGAAAGCGACTGTGTCTTGGCTCCATGCCGCCGGCATCCAGCCGCGAGATGTCGAGCAGCCCCTCGATCAGGTTCTCGGTGGCGCCCAGAGCACCCGAAATCTGAGCGAGCGAGTGCTGCGCGTGGGGGTCGGCAACCCGCCCGCTCAGCGCGTGCGTCAAAAGCTGTGCGGCATTGAGTGGCTGTACCAGATCGTGACTGACCGCCGCGAGAAACCGGGTCTTGGCTTCGCTGGCGCGCTCGGCTTCCACCTTTGCCTGCTCCAGCTCACGGGTGCGTTCGATCACCCGCTGCTCCAGGGTCTCGTTGATGCGCCGCAGCTCATCTTCGGCATGACGAAAGGCCGTTACATCGGTGAACGTGGCCACGAAACCGCCGCTTGCCATGGGGTTGCCGCGAATCTCGATAATGCGCCCGTCGCGCCATGGGCGCTCGATATGGTGGCGCGTTCCGGCACGCTTGTGGGTAATTCGGCGCTGAATCTTGCGCTCGATATCACCGCGCCCCATCAAACCGGCCTCGGCGTTGTGGCGCAGCAGGTCCGCCACCGGCCGACCGACGCGGATCAGCTCCTCCGGATAGGAGAAAAATGCCAGATAGGCGCTGTTCCAGGCCACCAGGCGCATATCGCGATCCACCACGCATACGCCCTGGCTCATGTTTTCCAGCGCGCCCGAGAGCACCTCGCGGCTGAAGCGCGCCTGCGCGGCGGCCTGGCCCACGAGGTCGGCCACCGTATCCAGCGGTGCTGGCGTGCGCCGGCGCGCGGCATCCAGCAGCAGGCGCGCGGACGCCGAGCCGACGACCGCCGCCAGCTCGAGCTCGAGGCCCGCTGCCAGACGGCGAGCGTTACGGTTGCCGGCAAACAGCGGGCCGAGGCGCTCCTCCGGCAGAAAGCGTTCGGCCAGGCGGTAAAGCATGTCCGGGCGCAGCGGGTCGTCGTCGGGCTCATGCCCCGGCACCGCATCGAGGCGAACGCCCACCAGCGTGACCACCAGGTTGACCGCCAGGCTGGTGACCACCGCGCGCGTGAGCGGCGCGACCCCCTGCAGCCCCAGCAGGTTATCCGGCGTCAGCCAGCTCAGCCCCAGCGGTCCGGTGCTCGTCCAGCCGGCTTGAATACCGAGGCCATCGAGCAACAGCGGCAAGAAGAGCACGTAGGCCCAGACGGCCACCCCGATGAGAATACCCGACAGGATGGCACGCGCCGAACGGCCGGGACGATAGACGGCGAGCACCACCGCCGGCCCCAGCTGGGCCAGGCCGGAAAACGACATCGCGCCGATATCGGCCAGGGCACCGGCCGTGCCAATCGATCGGCTGTAGACATAAGCCAGCAACAGCACCACCACGATGCCCATGCGGCGCTGCTGACGCACCGGGATGCCCATTTCGCTGACCCGTCCCCAGTGGCGATTGAGCAGCGCGGGAGTGAGCCAGTGGTTGCCGATCATGATGGAAAGAGTGAGGCTGGCCAGGATCACCATCGAGGTGGCCGCGCTCAAGCCCCCAAGAAAGGCCAGCAGCGCCAGCCCCTGATGCCCCTCACCCAGCGGCAGCATCAGCACGTAGAGATCGGGCGCGACCACGCCTTCGAGCAGCGCGTTGCCGGCGCGCGCCAGCGGCAGCACCGGCAGGCTGATAAGCACCAGAAACACCGGAAACAGCCAGCGGGCCGTGCGCAGGTGGCGCTCCTGGCGACACTCGACCACGCCGATATGGAACTGATGCGGCAGGGTAAACATCGCCAGCGCACCCAACAACATCAGCGTCAGGAACGAATCCAGGCTGGAAAAGGGCGGCGATGGCGCCCGCTGGGCAAACTCGACCGGGCCGGAAAACAGCGCAAAAACCACGAAACCACCCAGGGCAAGCATGGCCGTTAGCTTGAGTAGAGACTCAAACCCCATGGCCAGCACAAGGCCGCGATTATGCTCGGTAGCGGCAGCGCGCCGGGTGCCGAACAGCATGGCGAAAATCGCCATGAACAGTGCTGCATAAAGCGCCAGATCCTGCCAGGCGGCATCGGCAGCAACCGCGCTGCCGTGAATCGCCTCGAAGCTCATGGCCACCGCCTGCAGCTGCAGCGAGATGTAGGGCACGATGCCGATCACGGCCACGCCGGTGACTGCGGCCGAGAGCATGGATGACTTGCCGAAACGGCTGGCGATGAAATCCGCGATGCTGGTGGCGTTGCCGGCCTTGCTCAGCGCGACCAAACGGCGCAGAAAGGGAAAAAAGAAAACGAACAAGACGATCGTGCCGACAAAGGTCGGTGGCACCGGCCAGCCCGAGCGTGCTGCCTGGGTGGTGGTGCCGTAAAAGGTCCAGGCGGTGCAGTAAACCGCCAGCGACAACGAATAGACCACCGGCCAGAGCCGGCGCCAGCGCGCCTGGGAGCGCTCGCCAAGCAGCGCAACCGCGAACAGCAGTCCCAGCCAGGCCAGCCCGGCCCCGATGAGAATCAGCGTTGACATGATCCAGATCCGATTGGGATGACAGCCAGCATGTTGAACAGTCCGCTTCGAGTTTCTGCTACCGCGTGGTTTTCAGCTTAGCGCAGATGCTCCGCCATCGAACACGCTCGGTTGGCCTCTGGATGATCGGCTGGGGCTTCCGGGTGGCGCGGCTTAAAAAAAAGGGCCGGAAACCGCACTGCGGCTCCGGCCCAAGGGAGGAGACCCGGTAGCAATCAGAAGTTGACGGTGCCGGTCAGCGTGACCGTGCGCGGCGGACCATAGAACGCGTTCATCACGCCTTCCAGACCCAGGGTTGGCTCGGTGCCATCGGGCGTGGCGAACACGTAGCCCGAGGTCTTGTATTGCTCGTCGCCGAGGTTACGACCGTGCAGGCCGATTTCATAGCGACCGTCGCTGCGCTTCCACACCAGGCTCAGATCGTAGAGCGAATAAGCCTCCTGGTCGAGAAACTGCGAGGGTGCCTCGAACTGATGAGTCTTGCCGCGGTAGGACCAGGCACCGATGACCGAAAACAGGCCATCGTTGCCCAGCAGGGCCATGGGCACGTCGTAGCGAACGTTGAGATGGCCGGTCCAGTCGGGCGTGTTCTGGAACACGCGCTCGTCGGCCACGTCTTCCAGCGCGGTCGACCCCGTGGCCGGATCGGTAACGGCGGTGACGAACTCGTCGTACTCGGCGTCGATATAGCCCAGCGTGAGCATGGTGGAGAACTCATCGCCGGAAGCAAAGACATCCTGCCCGAGCAGCGCGTTGGCTTCGAGCTCCACGCCCTGAACCGTCGCCGAACCAGCGTTGGTCGTGACCCCGGCAAAGGTGTCGGAGATGCCGTCACCGGTGGTATCAACACCGATCGAGCCGGGCACTTGAATATCGGTGTAATCGCTGTAGAAGAACGCCAGGTTGGTGTTGATGCGACCCTGAGCGAAGGAAGATTTGGCGCCGATTTCATAGGTGTCCACGGTTTCGGGTTCGAAACGCATGAAATCGAACACCTCTGCCTCGCTGACCACGCCGTCACCGTCGAGGTCGGGCGCGGCGGTGGTCAGGCCACGCGGGTCAAAACTGCCACCCTTGAAACCCTGACTCCAGGAAACATAGAGGTTGTGCTCTCGCACCGGCTTCCAGGCCAGGCTGGCGCGCGGGGTGAACTCCGAGAAGCGATCCGACCCTTCGAAGTCCGAGGTAGTTACCGTGATGATCGGATCACCGCCAAACCAGGACGACTTGCCCAGCATGTTCTGGCGCAGCACTCGCGAGGAGCGCTTGTCGTCCGTATAGCGGCCGCCGAGCGACAGCTCCAGCCCGGTGCCGAGATCGAACATGTTGCCCAGATCGAAGCTGACGTCGGCAAAGACCGACCAGGTTTCGGTATCGACATCACCCAGAGTAAAGGCATTGAGCTTGGGCGCACCGATCAGCTCGCCGGTCTGGTAGAGGCGGACGTCGAAGGGGCCGAAGGCGTTGGCATCAAGATAATAGAAGCCGGCAATGCCGCTGACGTTCGCGCTGCTGTAGTTGAGCTGGAATTCCTGACTGTATTGCTCATTGTCGTAAATGGTGGCGACGTCCACGTCGGCTGGCGGCAGCGCCTCGAAATCAATCTGATTGACGGTGTCATCGGCCCGCCAGGCGCTGATGCTCTTGAACATCCAGTTCGGGTTGATGTCGTACTCGACCAGCAAGCTGACGCCCTGTTGCTCGGTGTCGTTCTGCCCCTGAATGCCGCCGCGGGTGTCGTAGACATCGTCGAGCACCGGTGCGCCGGAGAACAGCCCCGGAATCAACCGATGACCGCCCACCGGGCTGGAGTCGTCCTTGAAGTAGTCGCCGGCCAGGCGAATGAAGAAACGGTCGCCGGGCGTCCACTCCAGGCTGGCGCGGGCGGCCACGACATCCTTGTCGTAGTTTTCCGTGCCCAGGGTCAGGTTCTTGCCGAAACCATCACGGTTGAACGTGGCCGCGGCGGCACCGATTGCCAGGCTGTCGCTGAGCGGGGTTTCGGCCTTGACCATCAGATCGGCCTGCGAATAGCTGCCAACGCTGGCGCGCACGCTTGCCGACGGCTCATTGCCCAGGCGCTTGGTGACGTATTTGACGGCACCGCCGATGGTGTTGCGCCCGTAAAGCGTGCCCTGCGGGCCGCGCAAGACTTCCACGCGCTCGACGTCATAGATATCGAGCACCGCACCCTGCGGGCGGTTCAGATAGACATCGTCGATATAGATGCCCACGCCGGCTTCGAAACCGGCTACCGGATCCTGCTGACCGACGCCGCGAATGAAGGCGGTCAGCGTGTTGCTGGTGCCGCGCGAGACTTCCATCGTGGTGTTGGGCACGACCTGGTTGAGATAGGTAATATCCGGAGCTCCCACCTCATCGAGCTTTTCGCCACTCAGCGCGGTGATCGAGATCGGCACGTCGGCAGCGCTTTCGCTACGGCGTCTTGCTGTCACCTCGATGACGTCGAGCGAAGCGTACTGCTCGAGGCGCTCGTCGCCCGAAGACTCCGACTCGTTTTCGTTGTCCTGAGCCGATACGGCCGTGGTCATTGCCAGGCCCAGCGCGACAGCCAGGCTCAGCCTGGAGAGCTTCAGCAGCTTGTTTGACGAATTGCGCGATTTCATTGGAACTCCCTTGTACAAACGTCGTCGATGAACGTTGACTTTTTCGTGACTTTGGCCCGCCGGCGAGTATCCGGCGATCGCATGGCTGAAGATTAGACAAGCGCCGACCGCGTGTAACTTGTACCTTGGTACAGTTCCGCCCCGCGCGGGCGCTTGCCAACATGGCCGCCAATTCAAGCGGATGCATCCACCATGCTCAGCCTGATCGGCCTGTTGGGCGGCCTCGCCCTGTTGATCGTACTCGTCATGCGCGGCATGAGCCTGTTCGTGGCCACCCCCCTGTGCGCCCTGCTGATCGCGCTGACCAGCGGCATCGCGCTGCTGCCGCCGCTGGCCGCCGAAGGCCAGGCCGACCTGGTTACCCAGTACATGAACGGGTTTACCGGCTTCATCGCCTCGTGGTTCTTCGTCTTTCTGCTCGGCTCGCTGTTCGGCAAGCTGATGGAATCATCCGGCGGCGCCGAGTCGGTGGCCCACTGGATCGTGCGCCGGTTGGGCACCCACCATGCCGCGCTGGCGGTGGTGATCGCCTGCGCGGTGCTCACCTACGGCGGTGTCAGCCTGTTCGTGGTCGCGTTTTCGGTCTATCCGATGGCGCTGGCGCTGTTTCGCGACGCCGACCTGCCGCGGCGCTTCATTCCCGCCACCCTGGCCTTCGGTTCGGTAACTTTCACCATGACCTCGGCCGGCTCGCCGGAGATCCAGAACTGGATCCCCATCGAGCATCTCGGCACCGGCCCGCTGGCGGCCTGGCAGGCCAGCCTGATCGTCGCCATCGTGATGGCCACCAGCGGCTATTTCTGGCTGAAGTGGATGCTCGCGCGCGCGGTCGCGCGCGGCGAGAACTTCGACGGGCGCGAAGCCGACCCGGCCAGCGGTCGGGCCAACCTGCCCCACCCGGTTCTGGCCCTGGTGCCGCTGATGCTGGTGCTGGGCTTTTCCTTCACCCTGCATGATCGCCTGGGCGTATCCGCCCTGATCGTGGCGCTGCTGGCCGGCTGCATCGGCGCGGCGCTGATCAACATCCGCCACCTCAACCAGCCCGGTGCCGCACTGACCGAAGGCGGCGTGGGCGCCCTGGTTGCCATCGGGAATACCGCCGCCGTGGTCGGTTTCGGCACCGTTGCCCGGGTCTCGCCGGCCTTCGACGCGGCCGTGGTCTGGGTCACCGGCCTGCCCGGCAACGGCCTGGTCAGCGCCGCCATTGCCGTGTCCTCGATCGCGGCCATGACCGGTTCGGCCTCGGGCGGTCAGGCCATCGCCCTGCCGATTCTCGGCCCGCACTACGTCGACGCCGGCGTCGACCCCGACCAGCTTCACCGGGTGGTCTCGATTTCCTCGGGCGCGCTCGACTCGCTGCCGCACAACGGCTATGTCGTGACCACTATCCGCGCCATCTGCAACGAAACCCATGCCGCCGCCTACCCGGCGATGGGCGCGCTGACGGTCATCATCCCGCTTGCCGGGTTGATCCTGTGCCTGGGCCTGTTCGCGCTGGGGCTGTGATTCCCGGCCGGGATGCTATGATTTTCCCATGGCATCCAGGCGCTCAAGCTCCAGCAGAACGCGTCGAGCCGCCGCCTGGCTCGGTGGTTTGCTGGTCGTCGTCGGCATCCTGTTCGGCGCACGGCTGTATCTGCCCACGGCGGTCAAGAACCACGTCAACGGAGTGCTCGACAACCTGCCCGGCTACCGGGGCTCGGTCGCCGATATCGACATCGCCCTGATCCGCGGCGCCTACGTGATCGACGGCCTGGTTCTGGCCCGGCGCGATGCCGAAACCGAGGTGCCCTTTCTGAAGATTCCACGCGCCGACATCTCGCTTCAGTGGCGCGCGCTTTTTCGCGGCCGCATCGTCAGCGAGATTCATTTGTCCCGCCCCCGCCTGACCTGGGTCTTCGAGGATCAGGTCCGGCCCGATCAGGCCGATCCCGAAAGCCGGGACTGGACCCGGGCGCTGGACGGCCTGGTGCCCATCGAGATCAACCACCTGACCGTCACCGACGGCCGCGTCGGGCTGCTGAAGATGACCGCCGACCCGCCGCTGGACGTTCATCTCGACAAGCTGGAGGTGCGGGCCGACAACCTGCAGCTCGTGCGCTCCGACGAGCAGGAGCTGCCCTCGCCGATCGAGGCCACGGCGGTGGCCATCGGCCAGGGGCGCGCGCGGCTCGAAGGCCGGGCCAACCTGATCAGGAAAATCCCCGACATGGACGTCGAGCTCGGCATCGAGGGCATCGACGTGACCGCCCTCAACGACCTGACCATGCACTACGCCAACGTCGATTTCGCCGCCGGCCGGCTCGATCTCTACAGCGAAGTGGCCATTGCCGACGGCTACCTCAAGGGCTATCTCAAGCCCCTGCTGGTCGATGCCGAGCTGATCGACCAGGGCGACGGCTTCTTCAAGCGCCTGTGGGAGGGCACGGTCGGGCTGTTCAAGTTCATCTTCAGCAACCAGGGCACGAAAAAGCTGGCCACGAAAGTCCCCTTCGAGGGCAACCTCGACAACGTCGAGGCCGGCGCCTGGCAGACTTTCGTCAATATCGTCAGAAACGCTTGGATCGAGGCCTTCGAAGAGCGCATCGACAAGGACATCGACATCGACGACGCCCGGCAGGGTGCCGACGACGAACGCGGCTGAATGCAATCCATACGGCTGCCGGGTTAATATGCCCGGTCGCTGTCGCGGCGGCGTTTTCAAGACCAAACTCAGGACTCTTCAATCCCGTGAGCAACAACGACAGCCCGACGATCACCGCCCGTCGCAACTGGTTTACTCGTTTTCTCGACGTCGTCGAGTGGCTCGGCAATCTGCTGCCGCATCCGGTCACGCTGTTTGCGCTGCTGGCATTGGCCATGGTGCTGCTCTCGGGCCTGTTCGGCTGGCTGGGGGTGAGCGTCACCGACCCGCGCCCCAGCGCCGAGGCGGGCGCCACCATCGAGGCGATCAGCCTGGTCAACGCCGAGGGCCTGCGCCGGATTCTCGGTGGCCTGGTGGACAATTTCGTCAACTTCGCGCCGCTGGGCGTGGTGCTGGTGGCCATGCTCGGCGTGGGCGTGGCCGAAAAGTCCGGGCTGCTCTCGGCGCTGGTGCGCGGCATCGTGCTGTCGGCACCCAAACACGTCGTGACCGTGGCCGTGGTCTTTGCCGGCGTGCTCTCCAACACCGCCTCGGAGATGGGTTATGTCGTGCTGGTGCCGCTGGGTGGCGCCATCTTTCTGGCCCTGGGTCGGCATCCGCTGGCCGGCATGGCGGCCGCTTTCGCCGGGGTTTCGGGCGGCTACAGCGCCAACCTCCTGCTGGGCACCATCGACCCGCTGCTCGCCGGATTGACCCAGGAGGCGGCACGCCTGGTCGATCCCGACTACACCGTCTACGCCACGGCCAGCTGGTATTTCATGATCGTGTCGACGTTCATGATCACCGCCATCGGCTCGCTGGTGACGATCTTCATCGTCGAGCCCAAGCTCGGCAGCTACGACGACTCCAACGCCGACCCCTCGGTGCTCGACGACAGCCAGATGACGCCGCTGAGCGGCTTGGAAAAGAAGGGCCTTTTGACAGCCCTGTTGGCCGTGATCGCCCTGCTGGGCCTGGTCGCCTGGCTCGTCGTGCCCGAAAGTGGCGTCCTGCGCGACCCGGCGGCCGGCAGCGGGTTTATCGAAACTTCCCGACCTTTCTTCAATTCGATCGTGGCCTGGATCTTCATCTTCTTTCTGGTCGTGGGCTTCGCCTACGGCCGGGTCGTGGGCACGATGAAGAACGACCGCGACATCATCGACGGGATGGCCTCGGCGATTTCCACGCTCGGCCTCTACGTGGTGCTGGTGTTCTTCGCCGCCCAGTTCGTCGCTTTCTTCGGCTGGTCGAATCTCGGGCTGATCACGGCGGTGACCGGCGCCGATTTCCTCCAGAGCATCGAGTTGACCGGCCCGCTGGTGTTCGTGCTGTTCATCATCATGTGCGGCATCGTCAACCTGTCGCTGGGCTCGGCCTCGGCACAATGGGCCGTGACCGCGCCGATTTTCGTGCCCATGCTGATGTTCATCGGTTACTCGCCCGAAGTCATCCAGACGGCCTATCGGATCGGCGACTCGACCACCAACATCATCACGCCGATGATGAGCTACTTCGGTCTGATCCTGGCCTGGGCGACCCGCTACGATCGAAAACTCGGCATCGGCACACTGATTGCCACCATGCTGCCCTATTCGATCTGCTACTTTATCGGCTGGAGTCTGCTATTCATGCTGTGGGTCTTCGGCCTTGACCTGCCGGTTGGCCCCGGCTCGCCCACCTATTACCAGGCACCATGAGCGAACGCCAACCCAACGAACTGACCTACGAGCGCAGCCGCCGCGTGCTGATCGTCGCCTTCGACGACGGTGCTCACTTCGAGCTGCCGGCCGAGTACCTGCGCACCCACTCGCCGTCGGCCGAGGTGCGCGGCCACGGCTATTCAGAGCCGAAACTGATGACCGGCAAGGAGAGCGTCGGCATCGCGGCCATCGAGCCGATCGGCAGCTATGCCGTACAGCTGCGTTTCGACGACGGCCACCAGACCGGCATCTACACCTGGGCTTTCCTTTATGATCTGGGCCAGAACATGGAACGGAATCTGGCGCGCTACGCCGAGCGCTTGCGTGAGCGTGACGGTGATTAGCAGCATCCGCCCGGTGATCAAGGGCGCACGAAGGTGCACGCAGGCAAACTCCCTGTCGCTGAACAGCGTCGTCTTCTTCGCGACCTTCGTGCTCCATTCTTTTCGATGAACCGGCACATGGTTGCCGGACAATACGGAAACCCAGCATGACCGATTTTGGCTACCGCGACGTATCGCCCGAGGAGAAAACGCAGCTCGTCGGCCGCGTGTTTTCATCAGTGGCGCGGCGATACGACCTGATGAACGATCTGATGAGCCTGGGCATCCACCGCGCCTGGAAACGGCACTTCGTGGCCACCTGCGGCATCAGGTCCGGCCAGAAGCTGCTCGATCTGGCCGGCGGCACCGGTGATATTGCCCGGCTGGCGCGCGAGCGCGGGGCCGGGGTGGTCGTCGCCGACATCAATCATGACATGCTCGCCACCGGCCGCGCGCGCATGGACGACCGCGGCCTGGTCAAGGGCCTGGACTGGCTGCAGGTCAATGCCGAGGCCCTGCCCTTTGCCGACAGGCATTTTGATCACGTGACGATCGCGTTCGGCCTGCGCAACGTCACCTGGCGCGATCGTGCCCTTGCGGAAATGCATCGCGTACTCAAGCCCGGCGGACGCGTGCATATTCTCGAGTTCTCGAAGGTCGGGCTGCCGGCCCTGGCCAGGCTCTATGACACCTGGTCCTTTCAGGTGCTGCCGCGCCTGGGTGCGCGCATCGCCGGCGATGCCGAAAGCTACCGCTACCTGGCCGAATCCATCCGCCGCTTTCCCGACCAGCCGAGCCTGGCCGGGCAGATGCGCGAAGCCGGTTTCGAGCGGGTGCGCTGGTCCAACCTTTCGGCCGGCATCTGCGCCATTCATCGGGGTGCCAGGGTCTGATCCATGCACCTCCGACGATGATTCTTCGACGATGAATTGCCGAACATGAGCTTGCGACCATGAGTTCCCGCCCCACCAGCGCCCGCTACCTGACCCCCCTGCCCGGCCGGCTTGCTGCCGTCGTCGACCAAGCCATTACGCGCGCCATTGCGCTCGACGACAGCGCCACGACACGGCTCGCACCACTGGCCGACAAGCGCGTGTGCCTGGAGCTCAAGGGCCTGGGTATCGACCTGCATTTCCACGGGCGCGAAGACGGCCTCGGCGTCAGCGCTGAATGCGACGACGCCCCTGACACCACCATCAGCGGTACGCCGCTGGCGCTTTTGGCCATGGCGGTGCCGGAGTGGCGCGCGCCCGGTAGCGGCGTGCGCATCGAGGGCGATGCCGGCACCGGTCAGGCCTTCGAAAAGCTGCTCAAGCAGCTCGACCCCGACTGGGAGGCGATGTTTGTCGAGCGCTTCGGGCCGGTCGTCGGCCACCAGCTGTGGCGCACGTTGATCGACGCCCGTGCCGGCGCGCGGCAGCTTACGCGCACGGCCGCCGACCAGACCGCCCGTTTTCTGCGTGAAGAGTCCGGCCTGCTGGTCACCCGCGAGGAGGTCAACGCCTTCGTGCACGAGGTCGATGAACTGCGCGAGGCCGCCGACCGGCTGGAGGCGCAGTTGCGCCGTCGGAGCCGGGCGTGATTGCGCGCGGTGTGCGCCTGGCGAGCATCGCGCTGACTCTGGCGCGTTACCGACTCGACGAATTGCTTACCGCGCTGCCACCGCTGAAATTTGCGCGTATCGTGCGTGTGCTGCCCTGGGGGCGCCGCCACGTGCGCCAGCTCTCGCGCGGCGCTCGGCTCAGGCTGGCCCTGCAGGAGCTCGGGCCGATCTACGTCAAATTCGGCCAGATCCTGTCGACCCGCCGCGACTTGCTGCCTGAAGACATCGCCGATGACCTGGCCGGCCTGCAGGACGACGTGCCGCCCTTCCCGACCGAACAGGCGCGCGCCATCATAGAACGCCAGCTTGGCGCCCCGATTGCCGAGCTGTTCAACGAGTTCGATGACTGCCCGCTGGCCTCGGCCTCGATCGCGCAAGTCCACGCTGCCGGCCTGAAGTCCGGCGAGAAGGTCGTGGTCAAGGTGGTGCGACCGGGAATCGAACGCCAGATCCGGCGCGACCTGGAACTGTTGCGTGCACTCGCGCGTCTGCTGCGCCGCTACCATCCGGAAGGGGACCGGATTCGCCCCGACGATATCGTCTCGGAGTTCGAGCGGGTCATCTACCGCGAGCTCGACATGAAGGCCGAGGCGGCCAGTGCTTCGCTGCTCAAACGCAACTTTCAGGGCTCGCGCGACCTCTACATTCCGACCATCTATTGGCAGCTCACCGCCGAGCGGGTGCTGGTAATGGAGCACGTCGACGGCGTGTCGGTCAAGGATATCCCGGAGCTCAAGCGCCGCGGCGTCGACCTCGAGCGCCTGGCCCGCCGCGGCATCCGCGTGTTCTACGGCCAGGTCTTTCGCGACAATCTGTTTCATGCCGACATGCACCCCGGCAATCTGCTCGTCGATACCACCAACCCGCTCGATCCGACCTGGATCGCGCTCGATTTCGGCATCGTCGAGAGCCTCACCCCGCAGGATCTCTACTACATAGGCGAGAACTTCCTGGCCATCTTCAACCGCGACTATCGCCGCGTCGCCGAGCTGCATGTCCAGGCTGGCTGGGTGCCGGCCGATACCCGCATCGATCAACTGGCCGCGGCTGCGCGTACCGTCGGCGAACCCAACTTCACCCGGCCGCTTGAAGAAGTGTCCTTTGCCGAGATGGTGATCGAACTGTTCGCGGTCGCACGCCAGTTCAAGCTGACCCTGCAGCCGCAGCTGATCATGCTGCAAAAGACCCTGCTCAACATCGAAGGCATGGGTCGGCAGCTCGACCCGCGCCTCAACATCTGGGAGGTTGCCAAGCCCGAGCTCGAGGCGATCTTCGCCGAGCGCTACGGCCTGCCAAGGACCCTGCGGCGAATGACGCGCGAAATGCCGACCTGGCTCGCCCGCGCGCCCGAGCTGCCCGGGCTGGTGCACGGCTTCCTCAAGACCACCGGCGAAGGCCGCCTGCGCACCCGCATCGATTCCGAAGACCTCGAAAAGCTCGCCGCCGAACTGGGCCACCACAACCGCCGCCTGCCCGGCGCCATCCTCGCCGCCGGCCTCATCGTCGCCGGCGCCGTACTCGCCGGCTACCAGGTCACGCCGCTGTGGCAGGGCCATTCCCTTCCAGCGGGCGTGTCACTGCTGGCGGGCGTCATCCTCGGCTGGCGGGCCTGGCGCGCCCGCTGACGTGCCCGAATCAGACATCAGTTTCCTGGAAACCCGGAACAGGCTCGTACTGAAAACTTCTGGCCTTTGTCTCAGCGCCAAGCGTCCGGACATGCTGCACGAGCGCCTCATAACGCTCACGGTGGCCCCATAAACTGCCATTGAACTCGAGTTGAACAACGAACCCCTCTCCGGTGCAGGACGAATGCACAGCCTCCACTATTTCCACATCCGTATCAGGGAACGCCTCGCTCAGATAATTCGCAATTTCCGGCGCTACTTGGTCCGGATTGGTGGAACAGACTGTCTCTTGATGCGTATAGTCCAGGTGAAAGATACGGTCGGCCCAGCTAGATGCTGGGCCGTGGTTCCGTTCCAGCTATACGTTGCAATCAGAAACAGGCGTCAGCGTAATGAAGGCACAAGCCTGAAAGAGAGCTGGACGCCCAAGGCCACAAACCAGCACAAGCAGGACCCTGACAGGGTGGATTGCTCGGTGGTATAGGTGGTAGGCGTAATTCGCAAACGAGAATGGGTTACACACATATCTGCCCTACGCCAAACTAGCCAAGCCAACAAACCCCCAATAACAGATTAGAAAAATGTCACACTGGCTGTCAACAGCTTTGTCCAATGACACTTGAGGTTGAACAAGGCGCGTATTTCCAACAAGAAGTGAGCCTGAAGGCAGCTCGATGCCCGGGATCATCGGACGATAATCGTGACCGGATCACACGAGGGCCTAGGACTGCAAACAAGATCCCGGTCCTTGGCGCTCGCGATCTGCCGACGGACTTTCGGCCGCCGATCGCGGCGCAAGCTTTGACCGGCTTATGAGGTAGCTGTGGTGGTTCGGCTACGCCCCTGTGAGCAGGTTGGCAGTCAGGAATTCATGAACTCCCGATAGTCCTCCAGCGCGTCGGCCAGGCCGGCTTCGTAGAAGCGCTTGCCGTGTTCGGGGGTGGCGCGGTGGGGCTCGGAGCCGATGCGGCCGTCGGGGAAGTGTTTGCGGTAGTCGGCGGCGTCGCGGATGGGGCCGTTCGGGGCGCGAACCGGATCGAGCTTGTCAGCGCGCATCAGATCAGGGTAGCCATACCAGGTCAGGGCCAGCTCCGAGGCCGTGGCGTGGCTGCCGTCGGCCTCGCCGTACAGTTCGCGCGCCAGCGCCTGTACGCGCTGCCCGGCGAACCAGTTGCCCACTTTCAGACGCAACGCCGAAGGTTTTTGGGCCAGGCTGGCATCGGCCCAGATTTCGGCAAAGACGGCTTGAAAGGTGGCGATATTGCCGCCGTGGCCGTTGAAAAAATAGATGTGGGTGAAGCCGTGGACGGCCAGCGAGGCGACCACATCGCGCACCAGCGCCATGAGCGTGGAGGGTCGCAGGGTGATCGATCCGGGAAAGCCCAGATGATGCTGCGCCATGCCGATGCTCAGCGTCGGGCCGATCAGAATGCCGGCTTCGGCCAGCCCCCCGGCAATGATTTCCGGGCAGAGGGCGTCGGTACCGATCAGACCGGTCGGGCCGTGCTGTTCGGTTGAACCGACCGGTATGACGATGCCGCTGGAGTCTTTCAGATAGGCCTCGATTTCAGGCCAGGTGGATTGCTGCAGATACATTGTTCGGCTCCTCTATTTGAATGTTGCACGCAATGACATGCGTGCGCCGCCAGGTTCGACTCAGGCGCCAATACGGCGCACGCGCGGGCGCAACGCGCCCTGCGCCGCTGCCAGGTGCCCAATCAGGCCATCGGGCATGGCCAGACTGGCCAGCGTCATGCGTTCGGCACCATCCCAGTCAGCCGGCAGCTGCCGGACTCTGGGCGGCTGCCAGTCCAGCGCCATTTCGCCCAGGCAACCGGCCAGGCCGCAGCCGCGCGCCTTGACCAGAGCCTCACGCGCAGTCCATTGCTCGAGAAACTGCCGCGATCGAAACGGCTCGTCCAGGCCGCTGATCCAGTCGGCCTCTTCCGGCGACAGAAAACGGCGGCTCAGCAGCGCCGCTCTTGGCAGGCGGCGCGCGGCTTCCAGATCGACACCAACAGCCACCGCGTCGGCAACCGCCAGCACCAGCCAGTCACCGGAATGGGAAACATTGAACTGCAGGCGACTGCCGGCCAGATCACCGCCCAGCATGGGTTTGCCGCGGTCGCTTCGAACCAGCTTGATCGATTTGCCCGGCCGGCCGAGATACGCCGCCAGCAGCAAGCGCAGGAAAAAACGCTGCTGGATCCGCTGGCGCATGACCTGATCGCGCCGACTGCTCCCGCGCGGCCCCATGTCGAGCGGCATTTCGCTCAGCCGGGTCAGCCAGACATCGGCCTCCCCGGCGGCGGGCATGGGCTGCGAGCGGATCGGCAGCGAAACGGTTTCGATACTCATTTTGCGCCCTTGAATTCAAAGCAGCCGGCGACGCCGAAACCACCGTGCTCGCGTGCGCGACCCAAATCGTCCGGACCGACACCACCGTGAGCATAAACCGGCAGCGGAGAGAAACTGACCAGCCGCGCAAAGCCACCCCAGCCCAGGGCGCCGGTACCACCGGATGGGTCTGCGGTATTTACCGGCGCAAGCGTCACGAAATCGGCGGCAATGCGCCCGGCATGCGCAAGCTGTGCCACGTTGCCACAGGATGCGGCCACCAGCAGGTGCTCCGGCAACGGGCGGGTCTTGAGCTGCAGCAATCGCTCGGGGCCGAGATGAACACCGTCGGCTCTCAGCATGTGGGCCTGCTCGACCGAGGTGTCGACCAACCAGCGTGCGCCAACGCGGTGGACCATTGCGCCAAAGTCGCGGGCCAGCAGCTCGAACTCCGCTTCGGCAAGCGACCACGTGCGCAGCAGAAACAGGCGCCCGCCGGCGGCCAGCGCCCTGCGGGTCCAGTCGAGTATGGCTTCAGGCCCGCCAACGTCGGCAGGATCCGGCGCGGTGGCATAGCAGGGATCAAGAGTGAGTGCCCGAACGATCGGTCGATCGGCGGCCGGCATCTGCAGCTGGCGCATGGCCTCAGGCGCCACCCATTGCAGTGCCTGACCCTCGCGACCGCGTGGCTCACCGCGCCAGTCTTCGACGCTGAAAAGCCACAGGCGAACGCTCAGCTCGGGATAGGCGTGGGTCAGTGACAGCCAGGGTCGGAGGGTGTCGACCGTGATCCCCAGCTCTTCATCCAGTTCCCGGCGCAGAGCCTGCTCGCGGGATTCGTCAGCCTCCCACTTGCCGCCGGGAAACTCCCAGCTGCCGGCCAGGTGCTTGCCGGGAAGCCGCTGGCCCAGCAAGACGGCTCCGCGGTGATCACGCAGCACGCCGGCAACGACATGAATCAGCGGCGAGGAAGCGTCCGCCTCGGGATTCATGCCTGCACCAGGTGCTTCAGCTCAGCTTGCCGTGGCAATGCTTGTATTTTTTGCCTGAACCACAGGGACAGGGCTCGTTGCGCCCTACCTTGCGGCCCTCACGCACGAAGGTGTCGGGTTTGCTTGGGCCCTGACCCTGCTGGCCAGCAGCGGCGGCGGCATCACCGGAGGTCGCCGACTGCGCTTCGGCATGCTGGAACTGCATCGGCGCTTCGCGTCGGCGCTGCTGATCCACCGCCTCGACGTCTTCTTCGCTGCGCACCCGCACTCGCGCCAGGCCTTTCATCACCTCGTGCTTCATGTTGTCGAGCATCTCGGTGAACATCTCGAAGCCTTCGCGCTTGTACTCCTGCTGAGGCTTCTTCTGCGCAAAGCTGCGCAGGCCCACGCTGCGGCGCAGATAGTCCATGCTGGCGAGATGTTCCTTCCACTGCTGGTCGAGAATCGACAGCATCAGCGCCTGTTCGAACTGGCGCATGACCTCGGAGCCGACCAGATCTTCCTTGGCCTGGTAATGCGCATCGACCGCGGCCACGATCTTCTCTCGCAGGCCCTCCTCGGCCAGCTCGTCGTCTTCATCCAGCCATTGCCGGATGGGCACTTCGATTCCGAACTCGCCTTCCAGGGCACGCTGCAGCCCGTCGATGTCCCACATCTCGTCGATCGAGCCCGGCGGCACGAACTGGCTGATGAGTCGATCAAACACCTCCTCACGGATGGCGTCGATGGTGTCCTTGATGTCCTCGGCTTCCATCAGCTCGTTGCGCTGGGTGTAGATCACGCGCCGCTGGTCGTTGGCAACGTCGTCATATTCGAGCAGGTGCTTGCGCATGTCGAAGTTGTGCGCTTCGACCTTGCGCTGGGCATTCTCGATCGCACGATTGACCCACGGGTGCTCGATGGCCTCGCCGTCGCGCATGCCCAGCTTCTGCATCATGGTGCTCATGCGCTCGGAGGCGAAGATGCGCATCAGCGGATCTTCGAGGGCCAGATAGAAGCGGCTCGAGCCGGGGTCGCCCTGGCGGCCGGCACGGCCGCGCAATTGATTGTCGACGCGCCGCGATTCGTGGCGCTCGGTGCCGATGATGTGCAGCCCGCCGGCCTCGAGCACCTGATCGTGGCGCTGCTGCCAGTTTTCCCGGGCCTTGCGGCGCTGCTCTTCGCTGGCGTCCTCGCCGAGATCGCGCAGTTCAGCCTCGAGATTGCCGCCCAGCACGATGTCGGTACCGCGGCCGGCCATATTGGTGGCGATGGTCACATTGCCGATATCGCCGGCCCGCTCGATGATGTTGGCCTCGCGCTCGTGCTGTTTGGCGTTGAGCACCTCGTGCTTGATGCCGGCGCGCTTGAGCTCCCGGGAGATCAGCTCGGAGTTCTCGATCGAGGTGGTGCCCACCAGCACCGGCTGGCCATTGGTGGCGCGCTCCTTGATGTCGTCGACAATCGCGTCGAACTTCTCCTGCCGGGTCAGAAACACCAGGTCTGCGTGGTCCTTGCGGACCATCGGCTTGTTGGTGGGTATCACCACCACTTCCAGACCGTAGATCGACTGCAGCTCGTAGGCTTCGGTGTCGGCCGTGCCGGTCATCCCCGAAAGCTTGTCATAGAGCCGGAAGAAGTTCTGGAAGGTGATCGAGGCCAACGTCTGGTTTTCACGCTGGATGGGCACCCCTTCCTTGGCCTCCACGGCCTGGTGCAACCCCTCTGACCAGCGCCGCCCGTGCAGGGTGCGCCCGGTGAATTCATCGACGATGACGACCTCGCCGTCGCTGACGATATAGTCGGTGTCCTTGTAATACAGATGATGCGCGCGCAACGAAGCATTGAGCGTGTGCATCAACCCCAGATTGACCGAATCGTAAAGACTGGCCCCGGATTCGATCATTCCGGCCTCGGAGAGCAAGTCCTCGACCTTGGCCATGCCCTCTTCGGTGAGATAGACCTGCTTGGTCTTCTCGTCGATGGAGAAGTCGCCGGGCCCGTCCTCTTCTTCCTGCGGCTGCAGGCTGGGCACGATGCTGTTCATGCGCACGTAGATCTCCGGGCCCTCATCGGTCGGGCCGGAAATGATCAGCGGTGTGCGCGCCTCGTCGATCAGGATGGAGTCGACCTCGTCGACGATGGCGAAGTGGCGACCACGCTGGACCCGTTGTTCCAGTGAAAAGGCCATGTTGTCGCGCAGATAATCGAAGCCGAACTCATTGTTGGTGCCGTAGGTCACATCGGCGTTGTAGGCTTCCCGCTTGCTGTCCGGGCTCATCCCGGGTATCGATACCCCCACGCTGAGATCCAGTGCCTGATAGAGCGGTTCCATCCACTCCGCGTCGCGGCCGGCAAGATAGTCGTTGACCGTCACCACGTGCACGCCCTGGTCGGGAATCGCGTTGAGATAGACCGCCAGAGTGGCCACCAGAGTCTTGCCCTCACCGGTCTTCATCTCGGCAATCTTGCCCTGATGCAGCACCATGCCGCCGATGAGCTGCACGTCGTAATGGCGCATGCCCAGCGTTCTTACCGCGGCTTCGCGCACCGCGGCAAAGGCCTCGGGCAGCAGTTTGTCCAGACTTTCACCCTCGCCGTGGCGCTGGCGGAACTCGGCCGTTTTGGCCTTGAGTTCGGCGTCGCTGAGCTGCTGGAACTCGGGCTCGAAGGCGTTGATCGCTTCGACGTCCTTGTAGAGGGCCTTGATCAGCCGTTCGTTACGGCTGCCCACGACTCTGGTGATCAGGGATTTGAGCATGAAACGTCCGTTGCTTGAGATTGGGCTCTTGCGAGATGACTAAATTGGGGTCGGCACCGCGGGGGTGCAAGCACAAGCTCGACATTGTAGCGCCACCGGGCGTTAAACTGCACCAGCCTGGCAACAGTGGAGTCTTGAAACATGACCGGACGCGGCCGCAAGGAGCGCGCTGTCGAAGAGGTCACCGATTCGCACGGGGGGCTGCAGCGCCTGCTGCAGACGGCTCGCGCGCTGGACCGGCTCGATGCCGATCTGCGCCAGGTGCTGCCCGGCAGCATGCGCGAGCACATCGGCCTGGCCTGTATCGAAGGCGAAACCCTGATTCTGGCCGCTACCAGCCCGGCCTGGGCAAGCCGTGCCCGGCTGATGGCCGATGACCTGCTCAGGGAAGCCAACCGCCGGCTTGATCAGCGACTGACGGGCACAAGGGTCATCGTGGTGCCGCAGCTTCGCTGAACCCCAATCAGCAGTTTCCAGTTGCCGGGCAGGTACCCGACTGGGCCCTGGGCGCCCGCTCTACATCCAGACGGCCGGCCGGCCCGCCCCGTCTCAGACCGCCTGCGCCGGCTGCACGTAAGAAATCGGCGCATGCCCATCGTCCTCGAAGGTCACCTCTTCCCAGGCCGTTTCGTCGGCCAGCACCTGGCGGACAAGCTGGTTATTGAGCTCGTGGCCGGACTTGTGGCCGAAAAAGGCGCCGATGGGGTTACGGTTGAGAAGGTAGAGATCACCGATGGCGTCGAGCACCTTGTGCTTGACGAACTCGTCTTCGTAGCGCAGCCCGTTCTCGTTGAGCACGCGATAGTCGTCAAGCACAACCGCGTTGTCGAGGCTGCCGCCAAGCACCAGGTTACGCTGGCGCAGGTATTCGATATCGCGCATGAAGCCAAAGGTACGCGCGCGTGCCACCTCCTTGAGGTAGGACGTCGTGGAGAACTCCACGTCGGCCTTGCACGAGTGCGAGCGAATCACCGGGTGGTCGAACTCGATGGCAAAATTGACGCGGAAGCCTTCGTGCGGCTCGAAGCGCGCCCAGCGGTCCTCGTCACGTACCTCGACGGCCTTCTTGATGCGGATGAAGCGCTTGGGCGCGCTCTGCTCGGCAATGCCGGCAGACTGGATCAGAAAGGCAAATGGCCCGGCGCTGCCGTCCATGATCGGCACTTCCGGCGCGCTGAGGTCGACATAGAGGTTGTCGATACCCAGACCCGCCAAGGCCGACATCAGGTGCTCGATTGTCGCGACCCGCACCCCTTCGTCGTTGATCAGCGTGGTCGACAGGGCGGTGTCGCGCACCAGATGGGGCTCGGCCTTGATTTCCGTGACCGGGTCAAGATCGACACGACGAAAGACGATGCCACGGTTGGCCGGTGCCGGCCGCAAGGTCATGAGCACCTTCTCGCCGGTGTGCAGGCCCACGCCGGTGGCGCGGATGACGTTCTTTAGCGTTCTCTGGCAGATCACTGCATTACCGATTGCTGGTAGACGCCGCGGAGCATAGCACAGGAGGTTGTCGTAAAAAAGCAATTTTTCGTGAAAATCACCACACCTGTTGCCAAAAAGCCACAAACACAGCTTTTGCCAGGCAATATCAGCCGGTACGGGCTTCGTGGCGAGTCGAAGCCCGTTGCCGGCTGATTCGTGGCCGCTTCGTCAGCGAAACCACCGCAGCACGTGGCCGACCTCAATCGGCCTGGTTGCGCAGAAATGCGGGAATATCGAGATAGTCCATCTCCTTCTGCTCACCGAACAGGCGGCGGCTTTCTCCGGAAGCCGCGGCGTCTTCCGGACGTGGATTGCCGGGCTGTACGCGATCGGGCTCTTCGGTCGCCGTGAACGCCGGGTGGTTATCGGTACCGGTGCGGACGACTTGCATCGGCCGCTCCTCGCGCTTTGGGCGCTGGGAGCCCAGGCCGGTCGCCACAACGGTCACGCGCAATTCCTCGTTCATGTCCGGGTCGATGACCGTGCCGATCACCACCGTGGCGTCTTCGCTGGCCAGGTCGGCAACCGTGGTACCCACCTCCTCGAATTCCTTCATGCTCAGGTTCATGCCGGCGGTGACGTTGACCAGAATGCCGCAGGCGCCGTTGAGGTCGATGTCTTCGAGCAGGGGCGAACCGATGGCCGACTGTGCCGCCATCAGGGCGCGGTCTTCGCCCTTGGCCGTGCCGGCACCCATCATTGCCATGCCCATCTCGCTCATCACCGTGCGCACATCGGCGAAGTCAACGTTGATCAGGCCCGGGCGGGTGATCAGCTCGGCAATACCCTGCACCGCCCCGGAGAGCACCTGATTGGCCGACTTGAAGGCGTCGAGCAAGGTGACCTCCGCGCCGAGCACGCTCAACAGCTTGCCGTTGGGAATGGTGATCAGCGAGTCGACGTGGTGCGACAGCTCATCGATACCCTGCTGGGCGACGGCGCTGCGGCGCTGACCTTCGAAGGGGAAGGGCTTGGTCACCACCGCGACGGTGAGTATTCCCATTTCCTTGGCGGTCTGAGCCACCACCGGCGCCGCTCCGGTGCCGGTGCCGCCGCCCATGCCGGCGGTGATGAACACCATGTCGCAGCCTTCAAGCATTTCGCTGATGCGATCGCGGTCCTCGAGCGCGGCCTGCCGCCCGACTTCCGGGTTGGCGCCGGCACCCAGACCCTTGGTGACGCCGGTGCCGATCTGCAGCGTGGTCTTGCCGGAAAAGTTCTGCAGCGCCTGAGAGTCGGTATTGACGCAGATGAACTCCACGCCCTCAATGGCCGACTCCACCATCTGATTGACGGCGTTGCCGCCGCCTCCGCCGATTCCGACGACCTTGATGGTCGCTCCAGGTGTATAGTTTTCGATCAATTCAAAAGGCATATCGGTTTCTCCTTTCGCTCGCCATTCGATCAACAAATCCGGTTGTTCCGGATAACGCATTCAAAAGGGATGGCGACACGCGTCTTCTTGCAGGACGCTTTGTGCCGCTCCCGTTCCTTGCCCGAGGCACATCGCTTGCGGGCATCAAAACTCCCCTTGAAACCAGTTCTTGATGCGGTTCCAGAGGCTTTCTCCGCCGCGCGCCAGTCCAGTGCGACGCGGCGACTCCACATGGCTGCCGTAGATCAACAGACCCACGCCGGTGGCGTGAATCTGGTTGTTGACCACTTCCGACAGCCCCGAAACATGCTGCGGCGCGCCGAGACGCACCGGCATGTGCAGAATTTCTTCGGCCAGCTCGACGACACCCTCCATCTTCGATCCGCCGCCGGTCAGCACCAGGCCTGCCGGGATCATCGATTCGAAGCCGGACTGGCGCAGCTGCTTTTGCACGTGGTGAAACAGCTCGCGGTAGCGCGCTTCGACCACCTGAGCCAGGGTCTGACGTTCAAGGCGGCGCGGCGCGCGGTCGCCGACGCTGGGTACCTGGATGGTTTCATCGGAGCCCGCCATCTGCTCCAGGGCACAGGCATATTTGATCTTGATTTCCTCGGCGTGCACGGTCGGAGTGCGCAAGGCCACGGCAATGTCGTTGGTCACCAGGTCGCCGGCAATCGGAATGCAGGCGGTATGGCGGATGGCGCCCTCGGTAAACACGGCGATGTCGGTCGTACCGGCGCCGATATCGACCAGACCGATCCCCAGGTCCTTTTCATCTTCGCTGAGCACCGCATGGCTGGAAGCCAGCTGCTGCAGAATGAGATCATCGACCTGCAGGCCGCAGCGGGCCACGCATTTGGTGACGTTCTGGACCGCGCTGACAGCAGCGGTGACCAGATGCACCCGCGCCTCCAGACGCACACCCGACATGCCGACCGGCTGGCGGATGCCGTCGGTGGAGTCGATCACGTATTCCTGCGGCAGCACGTGCAGGATGTTCTGATCGGCCGGAATGGCCACCGCGCGGGCCGACTCCAGCACGCGTTCGACGTCGCCGTCGGTGACCTCCTTGTCGCGGATGGCCACGGCGCCGTGCGAGTTGAGCGAGCTGATGTGGCTGCCGGCGATGCCGGCAAATACCGAATGAATCTGACAGTCGGCCATCAGCTCGGCCTCCTCGATGGCACGCTGAATGGACTGCTCGGTCGACTCGATATCCACCACCACGCCGCGCTTGAGCCCGCGTGAGGGATGCGAGCCGAGGCTGACCACCTCGACCTGCCCGTCCGACTGCACCTCGCCGACAATCGCGACAATCTTGCTCGTGCCGATATCCAGCCCGACCACCAGTGATTTGTCCGGCCGCTTAGCCATGACTCGTTTGCTCTCCCGCGGAATCTTCGTCGTTGTCTTCGATCACATCGACCCAGCGCACGGCCAGGCCGTTGGTGTAGCGCATGTCGACCATCCGGATCGGTCGCTCGAGGTCGAAAAGCGCCGGCTGCGCGCTGATGTAGCGCTGCAGACGCAGGTCGACATGCTCCCGGCCGAGCACCAGTACCAGGCCGTTGTCGAGCCGCAGCCGCCAGGCGCCACGTTCGTCGACCGTCAGCTCGGCGACATCGCGCCCGATCTGCCCCAGCTGGCTGCGAAAGGCCTGCCAGCGCTCGAGCACCTCGTCGGCGCGCGCCTCCGGCCCGCGCAGGCGCGCCAGCCCCTGCATGCTTTCGCTGCCGCTGACGGCGAAGACTTCGCCGCGCTGGCTCAGCAGGCGGTCGTCATTCCAGCGCGCGATCGGGCGGTGCTCGACAATGTCGATCAACAAAGCGTCGGGCCACTGGCGGCTGACTTCCGAGCGCGCGACCCAGGGCAGCGACTCGACCCGTTCGCGTATGTCATCCAGGTCCGCAGCGAAAAAGCCCTGGCCGGCCTCGTCGGCCACGGCCGCGCGAATCTGGCTGGCGCTGGTGCGCGTCAGCTCACCGGCCACGTCCAGCCAGCGAATCGGCCACTGCTCGCCGCCAATCAGCCCCGAGCGCAGCCACAGCGCCGCAAGCAGGGTCACACCGACCAGCACGGCGCTTGCCAGCCACACCGGTCTCATCGTGCGCTCAGGCTGGTTTCCAGAATCCGCCATACCAGCTCCTCAAAATCGATTCCGTCCGCTTTTGCGGCCATGGGCATGAGCGAATGATCCGTCATGCCCGGCGTGGTGTTGACCTCCAGCAGCCACGGCTGCCCTGATTCATCCATCATCACGTCGACCCGCCCCCAGCCCGAGGTGCCCAGCACCTGGAACGCCTGCAGACAAACGCCGGCAAGGCTGGATTCGGTGTCTGCATCCAGGCCGCAGGGGCACAGATACCGGGTGTCGCCGGTCTCGTACTTGGCCTGATAGTCGTAGAACTCGCGCGGCGTTGTCAGCCGGATCAGCGGTAGCACGCGATCATTCAGGATCGCGGCGGTGTATTCAGAACCGTCGATCATTCGTTCGACCAGCACCGTGGTGTCGTAAGACAGGGCTTTTTCCAGCGCCGGAGCCAGCTCGTCGGGCTCGAGCACGCGGCTCATGCCCAGGCTCGAGCCCTCGCGCGCCGGCTTGACAAACAGCGGCGGCGGCAACGTTTCTAGAATTGCCGCGGCGTCTTCGACAGCATGCGCCACGCGCCATTCGGGTGTGGGCAGTCCGCAGGCGGCGAAAACCCGCTTGCTCTGCAGCTTGTCCATGCTCAGTGCTGAGGCCAGCACGCCCGAACCGGTAACCGGCACGCCGTAGATGCGCAGCGCGCCCTGGAGCATGCCGTCCTCGCCGCCGCGACCATGCAGCAGGTTGAACACGCGGTCGTAATGGCCGGCCGCCACGTGCTCCAGCAGCCGCCGCGCGCCGTCGACCACGCTGAACTGGATGCCGAGTTTCTCCAGGGCGGCGGCTACGGCCCGACCACCGCGCAGCGAGACTTCGCGCTCGCCGCTGTCGCCGCCCACCACCAGGGCCACCTGTCCGAACTTGCGCGGGTCGCCCAGGTTCATGCCGCCTCCTGCGCATAACGCCGGCGCAACAGCTCGCCCAGACGGCCGACATCGCCGGCACCGGTCACCAGCAGCAGATCGCCGTCTTCAAGCAACTGCGGCAGCACATCGACCGCCTCGTCAACCGCGCCCACGCGCAGCTGCGGTATCTCGCGGCGCCGCTTGACCGCCCGCGCCAGCGCGTCCGAATCGATGCCGGCCAGCGCTTCCTCGCCGGCCGAATACAGATCCGCCAGCACCAGCGAATCGGCGCTGGCAAGCACTCTGACAAAGTCGTCGAACTGATCCCGGGTGCGGGTATAGCGATGGGGCTGGAAGAACAGCACCAGGCGACGATCCGGCCAGCCTTCGCGCGCGGCCTCGATCACGGCTTCCAGCTCGGTCGGGTGATGCCCGTAATCCTCGAAGGCGAGCACGCGGCGACCGTGGACTTCAAGCGCGCCGATTTCGGCAAACCTTCGGCCGATGCCACCAAAGCCTTGCAGGCCACGCACGATGACCTCCGGTGCGATGCCGATTTCGCTGGCCACGGCAGCCGCGCCAAGGGCGTTGAGTACGTTGTGGCGCCCGGGCTGTGCAAGGCTGACGGCGCGAGCGCTTTCCTGGCCAGGCAGCCACAGATCGAAGTGCATGGTTCGCCCCTGCTGGCGCAACCGACTGGCACGCGCGTCCGCGCGCTCGTCGAACCCGTAGGTCACGACGGCGCGTCCGACTTCGGGAATCAGCTCGGCAACGTGCGCGTCGTCGATGCAGAGCACGGCGACGCCGAAAAACGGCAGATGGTGCAGAAAATCGAGAAACGCGCGCTGCAGCTGGTCGAAACTGCCCTGATAGGCATCCAGATGATCACGGTCGATATTGGTCACCACCGAGATCACCGGCTGCAATTTCAGAAACGATCCGTCGGACTCGTCGGCCTCGGCGACCAGATAACGACCCTCGCCCAACCGGGCGCCCGTTCCGAAAGCGTTGACCAGCCCGCCGACGATGAAAGTCGGGTCCAGGCCGGCCTCGGCCAGCAAGGTGGCCAGCAATGAGGTCGTGGTTGTCTTGCCGTGGGTTCCAGCCACGGCAATGCCCTGGCGAAAGCGCATCAGTTCGCCCAGCATCTCGGCGCGGGCAATGACCGGAACCCGCCGCTCGCGGGCAGCCATCACCTCGGGGTTGTCCTCGGGGACAGCGCCGGACACCACCACCACATCGGCATCACCCAGATGATCAGCGGCGTGGCCGATGTGGACCTCGGCACCATGCGCGCGCAATCGCGACAGGTTGGCCGACGTCTGCAGGTCGGATCCGCTTACCAGAAAGCCCAGGTTGATCAGCACCTCGGCGATGCCGCTCATGCCGGCACCACCGATGCCCACCAGGTGTATCCGGCGCGTGCGATGCATCAGATGCTCAGCCTGCGTTCGCGCGGTCATGCCGCCACCTCCAGGCAGGCGCTGGCCACCGCCTCGGCCGCGGCGCCTCGCGCCAGGCTCCGTGCATTGCGCGAGCGCGCCAGCAGCTGTGCGCGGCTGGCCTCGCCCAGGAACTCGACCAGCCAGTCGGCGTCAAGCTCGTGGTCGCGCCGCAACCAGGCCGCATCGGCGTCCACCAGATAGCGGGCATTGCGGTATTGATGATCATCCACGGCGTGAGGAAACGGCACCAGCAAGGCCGCCAGCCCGGCGGCGGCCAGCTCGGCCACGGTCAGCGCCCCGGCGCGGCAGATGGCCAGATCGGCCTCGCCCCAGGCGCCGGCCATATCGTCAATGAATTCGACCACCTCGGCCTGCACTCCCGCCTGGCGGTACGCTCGGCGAGCATGCTCGAGCTGGCGACCGGCCTGATGCAGTACCCGCGGTCGCCGCGACTCAGGCAAGCGCGCCAGCGCCTGCGGCAACACTTCGGCAAATACGCGCGCGCCCAGGCTGCCGCCGACGACCACCAAGCGCAACGGGCCTTGCCGCTGCGCGAAGCGGCGCTCGGGATCGGGCAGCTCGGAGATCTCGCGACGGACCGGATTGCCCACGTGCTGCGCGCGCGCAAGCGTATCGGGAAAGCCGGTCATCACGCGCTGTGCCAGCGGCCGCAGCCAGCGATTGGTCAGGCCGGCAATCGCGTTTTGTTCATGGATCACCAGCGGCACGCCCTGCAGGCGCGCAGCCAGGCCACCGGGCCCGGCCACATAGCCACCCATGCTCAGCACGCAGTCAGGCCGCTGCTTGCGAATCAGGCGTCGGGCCTGACTCATGGCCTTGAGTACGCGCCAGGGCGCAGCCAGCCAGCCGGCAAGACCGCGACCGCGCAGGCCGCTGATCGTGATTCGCTCGAGGGCAAGCCCAGCGGCCGGCACCAGCCGGTTTTCCAGCCCCGAAGACGTACCCAGCCAGCTCACCCGGGCACCCCGCTCACGCAGCACCGCGGCGACCGCCAGGCCGGGAAAGATGTGGCCGCCGGTGCCCGCCGCCATGATCATCACGCGCGGCTGACTCATGCCTGCCACTCCCGGCGCCGACGCGGTTGCCGGCGCGCCTCCAGGCTCAGCTCGCTGTGGACCTTGAGCACCACGCCGATGGCCACCAGGGTCATGATCAGACTGCTGCCGCCGGCGGAAATCAGCGGCAGCGTCAGGCCCTTGGTTGGCAACATGCCGAGGTTCACGCCCATGCTCACCAGCGCTTGCATGCCGATCCACAGGCCGATACCCCACACCAGAAAGGCCGAAAAGGGTCGCTCCTGGCGCTGCGCCTGCGCGCCGATCAGAAAGATGCGCCCCACCAGCAGGGCAAACAAGCCAAGCACGAAAACGATACCGACGAGGCCGAGCTCTTCGGCCAGCACCGCGAAGATGAAATCGGTATGCGCCTCGGGCAGGTAGTAAAGCTTTTGCACGCTTTCGCCCAGACCAACGCCGTTGATCTGGCCCCGCCCCACGGCAATCAGCGCCTGGGTCAGCTGAAACCCGGTGTTGAATGGATCGGCCCAGGGATCAACGAAAGTCATCACGCGTTTGAGGCGATAAGGCTCGAGGGCAGCAAATGTCAGCAGCGGCACGCTGCCCAACCCGAGCACGAACAGATGCTTCCAGGCAGCGCCCGCCAGCCAGATCATGCCGCCGACGATGGCTCCCAGAACCACGGCCGAGCCCATGTCGGGCTGCTTGAGCAGCATGGCTGCCAGCAGCCCCACCAGCAGCAAAGGCTTGAGCGTTTCCAGAAACTTGCCCCGCCCCAGCTCCGGGCGCTTGGCGAGGTAGCCGGCCACGAACATGATCATCAGCAGCTTGACCGCTTCGACCACCTGAAAATTCGACACGCCCAGGTTGATCCAGCGCGTGGAGCCGTTGACCTCATGGCCCAGCCCCGGAACAAACGGCAGCAGAAGCAACACCACCGACAAAGGAAAGGCCAACGGCGCGAGCTGCTGCATCCGGCGCGTGCCGATGGTGGCCACAACGGCAGCAAATGTCAGGCCCAGAATGATGAAGATCATGTGCTTGGCAAGAAAATGCCAGACCGATACCGAATAGCTGTCGGCCACGGCAATCGAGGTGGATGCCACCATGATCACGCCCACCACCAGCAGTCCGATCGTCGACAGAACGACCACCTTGTCGACATCGGTCGGAGGCGTGACATCGGTTGCGCGATATGCTTGTCTGACATGTGCCATCGCAATCACCTGATCTTCATCGTGGCCAGGCCCGCCAGAACGAGCATGACGGAGATGATCCAGAAACGCACGATCACTTTCGGCTCGGGCCAGCCCTTGAGCTCGAAGTGATGATGAATCGGGGCCATGCGGAAGAGCCGGCGCCCGGTCAGCTTGAAGGAAGCGACCTGCAGAATGACCGACAAGGTCTCGATGACGAAAATGCCGGCCATGACGAAAAACACGATCTCCTGGCGCACGGCCACGGCAACGACACCCAGCGCAGCACCCACGGCCAGGGCACCGACATCGCCCATGAATACCTGAGCCGGATACGTGTTGAACCACAGAAACCCGAGCCCGCCACCGGCCAGCGCCGCGCAGAAGATCGCCAGCTCGCCGACGCCGGGAATATAGGGCAGGGCCAGATAATCGGCAAAAACGGTGTGCCCGGTGGCGTAGGCAAATATCCCCAGCCCCACCGCCACGAACACCGCCGGCATGATGGCCAGGCCGTCGAGACCGTCGGTGAGGTTGACGGCATTCGACGAGCCGACGATCACGAAATAGCTCAGGGCGATAAAGCCCAACCCCAACGGCACGGCAACATCCTTGAAGAAGGGCACGAACAGCTGCGTATTGGCCGGCACATCGGCGCTGAGATAGAGAAACATCGCCACCAGCAGGGCCGTCAGCGACTGCAGACTGTACTTCCAGCGCGCCGACAGACCGTCACTGCTCTTGTACTTGAGCTTGCGCCAGTCATCGACGAAGCCGATGGCGCCGAAGGCCGCGGTCACCAGCAGCACCATCCAGACATAGCGGTTGGCCAGGTCGGCCCACAGCAGCGTCGAAAGCAGCAACGCCACCAGCACCAGCGTGCCGCCCATCGTCGGTGTACCCGCCTTGGTCAGATGCGACTCGGGCCCGAGCTCGCGAATGGGCTGACCAATCTGGCGCTCGGTCATGTGGCGAATGAACAAGGGGCCCACGACCAACGACACAACCATCGCCGTGAGCGCGGCCATGATGGTTCTGAAAGTGATGTAGCCAAACAGCGCAACGTCGGCCATCAAAACGTAATCGAGCAGCCAGGTCAGCATGCAATCTCCCCCTCCAGCAACAGCTCAACAATGCACTCCATGCTCATCGAGCGCGACCCCTTGATCAGGCAGACCACGCCGGGCCGAAGCTGCGCGGCCAGCGATTCGAACAATGCCTCGTGACCCTCGAAGTGCTGCGCCCGACCCTCGAATTCGGAAGAGCTGATCGCAGCCAGCTCACCGATGGTGAACAGGCGGCTGATGCCCATTTCATGCGCCGTACGGGCGATATCGGCATGCAGGCGCTCACCATCGGGGCCCAGCTCGCCCATGTCACCCAGCACCAGCCAGCGTTCCTCTGCCTCCATTTCAGCCAGCACCTGCAGGCCGGCAAGGAGTGAGCCCGGGTTGGCGTTGTAGCTGTCATCAAGAAGCTGCCAGCCCTGCCGGTGGCGGAGAAGCTGCAAGCGCCCGGGTACCGGCTCGATGGTCGACAGCGACTCGGCGATGGCGGCGAGCGCCACGCCCCGCGCGACGGCCACCGCGGTCGCGGCGAGCGCGTTGCAGAAGTTGTGCCGGCCCGGCAGCCTCGGCTCGAAACGAAAGTCGCCGGCCGGTGTATTGACCAGGCCGGTACCGTGCGCGAGCACGCCGGAGACATTGGCTGCGCCGCTCATGCCGAAACTGATGATGCGCCGATCGCCGGCCAGCTCGCGCCACAGCGGAGCGAATGCATCGTCGGCATTGATCACTGCGATGCCGTCGGCAGGCAGGGCAGAAAACAGTTCACCCTTGGTCCGGGCCACCCCTTCGATACTGCCCAGCCCCTCGAGATGCGCCGGCCCGGCATTGGTGACCACGGCGACGTCGGGCCGGGCCATTTCAGCCAGGATGGCAATGTCGCCCGGCTGATTGGCGCCCATTTCGATCACCGCGTGATGGTGCGATGCGTCGAGGCGCGCCAGCGTCAGCGGCACGCCCAGTTCGTTGTTGTAGTTGCCGCGCGTGGCCAGTACCGGGCCCTGGCGACCAAGCATGGCAGCCAGCATTTCCTTGACCGTGGTCTTGCCGTTGCTGCCGGTAATGCCGATCACGCCGACATCCAGCCTTTCACGCCAGGCCCGGGCAAGCCGCGCCATGGCCCGAGGCACGTGTTCGACCAGCAGCTGCGGCAGGCTGGCGCCGATGTCGCGACTGACCAGCGCAGCCGCCGCACCCGCCTGTCGAGCCTGATCCAGAAAGGCATGCCCGTCATGACGTTCGCCTTGCAGCGCACAGAACATCTGGCCGGCCTCGAGCTGCCGGGTGTCGTGGATCATGCCCTGGACTTCGACGTTGTCGCCAAGGACCCGGCCGTGGGCAATGGCCGCCATCTCCTCGAGAGTGAAGCGCATCATGCCGCCACCCCCAGCGCCTGGCGGACGCTGTCGTGGTCATCGCAGGGCAGGCGTTCATCGCCGATGACCTGCTCGGTTTCGTGGCCCTTGCCCGCCACCAGCACGACGTCGCCGGCCTGCCCCTGGCCAAGCGCGTGGGCAATGGCACCGGCGCGATCGCGAATCACGGTCGAGTGCTGCGGTCGCGCCATGCCGGCCTGAATATCGCGAATGATGGCCAGACCATCCTCGTTGCGCGGATTGTCGTCGGTCAGCACGATGTGATCGGCCAGGCGCTCTGCAAGACGCCCCATCTTCGGTCGCTTGGCGCGATCTCGATCGCCACCGCAGCCAAAAACGCACCACAAGCTGCCCTTGGCCAGCTCGCGCGCGCTCACAAGCGCGTTGTCCAGAGCATCGGGCGTGTGCGCATAGTCAATCAGCGCCAGCGGGTGGCCCGATCGTCCGATCGGCTCCATGCGCCCGGGCACCGGCTTGAGCGCCGCCAGCTTTTCGCTGATCGCTGCAGCACCGTGTCCGCGCGCGGCCAGCTCGGCGGCCACGATCAGGAGATTCCACAGATTGAGGCGACCGACAAGCCGTGAGCGGGCGACAAGGCGGGTACTCTCCAGCTGGAAATCGGCTTCCAGGCCGCTGGCATCGGCGCGCAGCAACTTCGCCCGCGCGCAGCCGGCGGCGCCATTCGACAGCGAATAGCCGATCACCCGACCATCTGCGGCCAGCCGATCAGCCAGTGAGCGCCCGAAATCGTCGTCCAGGTTGATCAACTGGCGTTCGCTGCGATAGGCAGTAAACAATCGCGTCTTGGCCGCCGCATAAGCCGCCAGGTCGGCGTGGTAGTCCAGGTGGTCATGGCCCAGGCAGGTAAGAATCGTGGTGGTGAACTTCAGGCCTTCGAGCCGGCCCTGATCGAGCGCATGAGAGGACGCCTCCAGCACCACGCTTCGGATGCCCCGCGCCGCCAGCGCGGCCAGCTGGCGGTAAACGCTGAAAATATCCGGCGTGGTCAGGCTGGCGGCTCGCAGCTGCCCGGGCCGGCCCCAGCCCAGCGTGCCGATCATGGCGCCGTCCAGCGCCTGGGCCAGCAGCCAGGCGACCGAGCTCTTGCCGTTGGTGCCGGTCACCGCGACCAGATCGAGCGCCTCGATACGCTCACCCCAGCAGCGGCGCGCCAGCTCGGGCAGATGCGCGGGCAGCTCGGGCAGCTGCGCAACCGGCAACTCCACGCCTGGCGGTACCGCCATGCGGCCATCATGCACGACGGCGACGGCCCCGCGCTCGCGGGCCTGCTGCAAAAACCGCAGGCCGTGGCCGGACGCGCCCCCGAGGGCAACGAACACGTCGCCGGGTTCGAGTACCCGGGAATCCAGGCACAGACCGTTGACCGCAGGATTCCCGCGCGGCAGTGACTCGGCCAGGCCGTCCAGGAGCCGGTGGAGCGAGAGCTCAATCATGCGCTTCCTCCACCCGGGCCATCAGCAGACCGGGATCATCGGGCGGCACGTTGAACAGGCGCAGACCCGCAGCCATCACATCGGCAAACAGTGGCGCGGCAACTTGACCACCATAATAATGATCGCCGGAAGGATCGTTGATGACGACAACTGCCGCCAGTTTCGGATCGGATACTGGCGCAAACCCGGCAAAGCTGGCTACGTAGCGATCACCATAGCCACCGGCTGCCGCCTTGCGCGATGTGCCGGTCTTTCCGGCCACCCGATAACCTTCAACACGGCCGGCCCGGCCGGTGCCCTCGGGACCGGTCACGGTTTCGAGCATGTGCGCCAGCTCGCGAGCCAGGTTGGGGTCGAGCACCGAGTGCGGCGGATTGTTGGCGTCGGCGATGAAAGTCGGCTGGCGAAGTCGCCCCTCGTCGGCAATCGCGGCCATGGCCCGGGCCAGCTGCAGGGGCGTGACCGAAAGGCCGTAGCCGTAGGCCAGCGTGGCCTGTTCGAGCTTGCGCCAGCGCTCATAGTCACGCAGCACTCCGGCCGACTCGCCGGGAAAACCGGTACCGGCCACGGCGCCGAACCCGAAGCGTGAGTACATGCTCCAAAGGTGACGGGCGTCCATCGACAGCACCAGCTGCACCACGCCGACGTTGGAGGACTTGGTCAGGATCCGCTCGACCGTCAGATCACCGTAGTCGCGCACGTCGCGAATGTCGTGGCCTGACACGGTGATCACGCCCGGCGAGGTATCGACGACCATCCCGGGGCTGGCGACCCCGGCTTCAAGTGCTGCAGCCACGGCGAAGGGTTTCATCACCGAGCCCGGCTCGAGCACGTCGGTCAGCGCGCGATTGCGCAGGCCTTCGGACGGATGGCGAGCGCTTGCATTAGGGTTGTAGGAGGGGTAGTTGACCATGGCGAGAATCTCGCCGCTGTCGACATCCAGCACCACGACCGAGCCGGAACGCGCCTCGAACTCCATGACCTGGGACTTGAGATCCCGGAAGGCGAGATACTGCAGACGCCGGTCGATGGTCAGCTTCAGATCCCGCCCGGGACTGGCCTCGCGAATCAGATCGACGTTCTGCACGGTGCGGCCGAAGCGGTCCTTGATCACGCGCTTGGCCCCGGGCTGCCCCTGAAGCCAGTCGTTGTAGCCCAGCTCCAGCCCCTCCTGGCCGATATCATCGATGTTGGTAAAGCCCAGCACCTGGGCGCTGACTTCACCGGTGGGATAGAAGCGCCGATACTCGCGCTGCAGGAACACGCCGGGAATGGCCAGCTCACGGATCTTTTCAGCCAGATCCGGATTGATCTGACGGCGCAGCCAGACGAACTCGCGGCCGGCGCGCTGGGTCAGGCGTCGCTCCATGTTCTCGGCGTTGGCGTCGAGCAGGCTGGCCAGACGTGGAATCTGATCGGCTGCCTGGAGCAGCTCGCCCGGGTGTGCCCAGACCGACTCGACCGGCGTCGATACGGCCAGCGGCTCGCCGTTGCGATCCAGAATACTGCCGCGAACCGTTGGAATGGATACCTCGCGCAGATAGCGGGCTTCCCCCTGGCTCTGCAGAAACTCGGTTTCCATCACCTGCAGATTGACTGCGCGTGCCACCACCGTCACCGCCGCAAGCAGCATCAGCCCGGCCGTGATCCACACTCTTGTCGTGCTGGAGCTGGCTGACTTGTGGCTCATGGCGAGGTCACCAGAATGCGGACGTTTTCAGGGGTGGCCATGTCGAGCTGCTCACGTGCCTGACTTTCGACTCTTCCGGCATCACCCAGCCAGGCCTGCTCGAGCTGCAGCCGGCTCCATTCAACACGGGCCGCATCGCGTGCGGTTTCGGCGTTCTGCAGGGCAACAAACAGCTGACGCGACTCGTGGCGCAGCACGACCACGCCGATCGCACTGCCCAGTACGGCTGCAGTCAACACCAGCACCAGCAGCCAGCGAATCATGTTGCCTCCCCGGCGGTCTTTTCGGCCACACGCATACGCGAACTGCGAGCGCGTGGGTTGCGTTCGGTTTCGCTCTCGTCGGCCTGAACCATCGAGCCGACCAGCCTCAGCTGGGGGACAAACGCCGGCGCCACCGGCAGACGGCGACTGGCCGGCGGCGGCTTGGCGGCCCTGGCAAAGCGGCGCTTGACCAGCCGATCCTCCAGCGAGTGGAAGCTGATGACCACCAGGCGCCCGCCGGGCGCGAGCGCCGCAATGGCGTCGTCGAGCGCCTGTTCGAGCGCGCCGAGCTCGTCGTTGATGAAGATCCGCAGCGCCTGAAAGGTGCGCGTGGCAGGGTGCCGGGGAGAAGGCGGCCCGGGCACGGCCTCGCTGACGATTGCCGCCAGCTGTGCGGTCCGCTCGATGGCCTCGTGCTCGCGCCGTCTGACAATCGCGCGGGCAATACGGCGGGCAAAGCGCTCTTCGCCGTACTCCTTGATGACCCGGGCGATTTCCGTCTCGCCGGCCCGCGCCAGCCACGCGGCCACCGGCTCACCGCTGTCGGGGTCCATGCGCATGTCCAGCGGGCCATCGTGTTGAAAGCTGAAGCCTCGTTCGGGATCATCGAGCTGCGGGGAGGAAACACCGACATCGAGCAGCAGGCCATCGACCCGCCCGCCCAGGTCAAGCGCGTCGATGACAGCTCCGATCTCGGCGAAGTTTGCGCGGCGGATCGTCACTCGAGTATCGTCGGCGTATTTCTCGCGCGCGTCGGCTATCGCCTGTGGGTCGCGGTCAGTCAGCACCAGTCGCCCTTCCTCGCCTAGCAGCTCCAACAGCGCCGCGCTGTGGCCGCCGCGGCCGTATGTGGCGTCGACATAGATGCCATCGGAACGCACCTGCAATGCATCGAGAGCCGGCCCTTGCAGCACCGGTATATGTTGATGTCTGATTGCCATCGGCTTCAGAGAACCAGCTGCGCCATTTCCGGCGACGCCTGATCCTGAATCTCGCGTTCTTCGACGGCCCGGCGCTCATTGAGAATGTCTTCGTTCCAGATCTCGAAGCGCTGCCCCATGCCCATGAACACCGCCCGCTTTTCAAGGCCGGCCACCTGCCGGAGCGTGAGCGGCAACAGAATTCGGGAATTGGAGTCCAGCTCGAACTGGGTGGCCGAGCCCACCAGCCGACGCTGCAGACTGCGGTGGCTGGCGTTGAAAGTGGAAAGACCCATCACCTCGTCGCGGATCCGCTCCCACTCCGGGTAGGGATAAAGCCAGAGGCAACCGGCGTCGAAAGCCGAATAAGTGAGCACCAGGCGATTCCCGCACTCTTCCTCGAGCTCCTCGCGGTACCGTGTTGGCACCGCCAGGCGGCCTTTGGCGTCCAGATTGATGGCGGTTTCACCAAAAAACACGGCTCGGCTCTCGCTTCCACTAAAAAACCACTAAATCCCACAATTTCCCACTTGCCGTCACCTTATCCGGCGCAATACCGGCTGTCAAGCAGTTTCAACGGCGTGGCAGCGAGGTCCGAACGGCCCTGTGGACGGCCAAACCGGCATCGAAAACGGGGATATGGTCAGATGCGCAATGCCGGATCATCGGCAGTGGCGTGGATGCGGGAAGAACCGGGCGCCCTGCTGCGCCGATGGCCAGTCGAGCCTCGGACCACCACGGCACTTTCGGATACTGACGGAAGCGGCATTGGAAACCGGGGCGGGGTGATCCCCCGACCGCGATCCAGTCACTCCGCCCCCGGCCCCCAGAGCATGCGATCGAGCGCGCGTTCCGGGCTGAAACGCTCGAGGTCGATGGCGTCATCTTCGAACTCGACGCCCTCCTCCTCGAGGCGCCGGCGCTGTTCGGCAGCCTTGTCGCTGCCTTCGGGGAAGCTGATTTTTCCCTGGGCGTTGACAACGCGATGCCAGGGCAGCGCCATCCTTTTCGGCGCACGACCGAGCGCCTGACCAACCAGGCGCGCGCGGCCCGGCAGGCCGGCGCGGCGGGCCACCTCGCCATAGTTGAGCACGCAGCCCGGCGGGATGCCGGCAACCGCGTCGCGGATGCGCTGATAGCGGTCCTCGTCGCCGGCCGGCTCAGGGGTCCTGTTTGTCCGTTCGTTCACGCGCAAGACTCAAGATTTGGGAGAGAATACCGTTGAGGATGTTGAGTTCGTTGTCGTCGGGTCGTGCACGCAGGTAGAGTCGGCGCAAGCGCTGCATCAGGCGCTTGGGCTGGTCGGGGTTGAGGAAGCGTATCGCCAGCAGCGACTCTTCCAGCCGCTGGAAGAAGAACTCCAGACGCCCGGGCTCGACCGGGGACCAGTCCGGTGGTGGCGTTTCCCCCGGCCCGCCGCCGATCATCGCCAGATGGACTTCATAGACCAGAATCTGGACCGCCTGAGCGAGGTTGATGGAGGAATAGCTCTCGCTGGTCGGAATATTGACCAACCAGTGGCAGCGCCTGATCTCTTCGTTGTCGAGCCCGCTCTTCTCGCGCCCGAAGACCAGCGCCACCTCGTGGCGACCGGCCTCCTGAACCGCTTTTTCGGCGGCAGTGCGCGGGTCGAACAGCGGCTGCGACAGCGAACGCTTGCGGGCGGTGGTGCCCAGCACCAGCGGGCAACCGGCAATGGCTTCCATGAAACTGTCGACCACGACTGCACGAGCCAGGATATCGTCCGCGCTGGAAGCCATGGCAATGGCTTCCGCCGACGGGAACCGTGACGGCGACACCAGGCAGAGCTGATCGAGCCCCATCACCTTCATCGCACGTGCCGCAGCACCGATATTGCCCGGGTGCGTGGTGCCCACCAGCACAACCCGGATATTGCTCGCTGGGTTTGTCATGCGCGACATTCTACCTTTGCGCCTGTATTCGAGTCTTGCCGCTGATCACCAGGCCCGCACAAGCGGCAGCAATCCTTTATGCTTGTGGTCTCGGCACTTCAACCTGTTTGCAATGTCCAATCCGCATCTCAACATCGCTACGGAAGCGGCGCGTCAGGCCGCTGATATCGCACTTCGCTATCGCTCGCGCCTGGAAGGCATTCCGATCGAGCGCAAGGCCCGGCACGACTACGTCAGCGAGGTCGACCGGGCTTGCGAGCAGGTCATACGCGAGCATATCGGCCGGCACCACCGTGATCACGTCATCCTGGGCGAGGAAGGTGGTCGGACGGGCAAAGGCGATCACGTATGGATCGTCGACCCCATCGACGGCACAAGCAACTACCTGCGCGGCATCCCGCACTTCGCCATTTCCATTGCCTTGCAGATCAGGGGCCGTCTCGAAGCCGGCGTCATCTACGATCCCCTGCGTGAGGAAATGTTCACCGCCAGCCGTGGTCAGGGCGCCTTTCTCAACAGTCAGCGCATGCGCGTGTCGGGCCGCAAGGAGTTGTCCACGGCGGTCGTGGCGACCGCCTTTCCGTTTCGCCAGCGACGCCTGATGACGGCCTATCAGGCGATGTTCGATTCGGTCTTCGACCGCGTCGAAGACATTCGCCGTGCCGGCACCGCTTCGCTGGACCTGGCCTATGTCGCCTGTGGTCGCCTCGATGGCTACTGGGAACTGAACCTCAAGCCTTGGGATATTGCCGCCGGCGCCCTGCTGGTACAGGAAGCCGGAGGCGTGGTCATGGATGTCACCGGCGGCGATCGCTGGCTGCAGTCCGGCCATATCCTGGCGGCCCCGTTCAAGCTGATCACCTCCATGCGCGCCGCGATCGAACCGCACGTGACCGAGAGCATCAAGGCGCGCGTGTCGGGGGCGACTGCGCTGGCCGAGGGCGACGGCGAATCCGGTAGCTGAGGCCGGGCGACCCGCTCAAACCGCCAGGCCGGCAGCATGCCCCGATGCCCAGGCCCACTGAAAGTTGTGGCCGCCGAGATGCCCGGTGACATCGACGACCTCGCCGATGAAATACACTCCGGGATGGTCACGGCAACCCAGGGTCTTTGACGACAATACGCTGGTATCGACACCGCCGATAGTGACCTCGGCGGTGGCGTAACCCTCGGTTCCTGCGGGCCATACCCGCCACGGCTTGAGCCGCATGACGGCATCGTCGATATCCACGTCGGACACCTCGGCCATGGGCTTGTCGGCCAGCCACAGCTGGCACCAGCGCTCGGCGACGCGGCGCGGCAGCAGCTCGGCCAGCGCATTCTTGAGCGTCAGCCTGGGGCGACTGCGCCGCAGTTCGCGTAAACGCCCTGCCAGATCAACATCAGGCAGCAAGTCGATCAAGACGGGCTCGCCGGGGCGCCAGTACGAAGAGGTCTGCAGCATGGCCGGCCCGCTGAGCCCCTGATGCGTGAACAGGATGTTTTCCCGAAACTCCTCGTTACCGGCCCTGCTGCGGCTGTCCATGGACACGCCGGCGAGGTCGCGAATCTGCCCGAGCTTGCGACCTTCGAGTACAAAGGGCACCAGCGCCGCGCGCGTCGGCTGGATTGGCAGCCCCAGCTGGCGGGCAAAGTCGAATCCGAAGCCACTCGCTCCCATGCGCGGAATGGAATAACCGCCGGTGGCGATCACCAGCGATTCGCAGTACAGCGCACCAGCCGGACCGCGGAGCCGATGTGGCGGCCCCAGCTGCTCGATGTGGACCGGTGAATGGGTGCGCACTTCAACGCCGGCGGCCTCACATTCGGCCAGCAGCAGCCGGACGATATCCTTCGAAGAGCGATCGCAGAACAGCTGCCCCAGCTTCTTCTCGTGATACGGAATTTCGTGGCGGTCGACCAGAGCAATGAAGTCAAACGGTGTGTAACGGCTGAGCGCAGACTTGCAGAAGTGCGGATTGGCGGAGAGGAAGTTCTCGGGCCCGGAATGCATGTTGGTGAAATTGCAGCGGCCGCCGCCAGACATCAGTATCTTCTTGCCGACCTTGTTGGCGTGGTCTACCACCCGCACCGAGCGCCCGCGGCGCCCGGCCACCAGCGCACACATCAGGCCGGCTGCACCGGCGCCGATGATGCACACGTCAACGTGATTCGTCTCGCTCCCGGGGCCGCTCATCGCGGCATTCTACTCGAGACGCAGCGGTTTCAATCCGGTTTCTGAAGGATCAGGCGGGCAGCCAGGCCGCCCGGAGCCGGCCGGTTGGCCAGCTCCAGACGCGAGTCGAAACGCTCGCAGACGGCGGCCACGATCGACAGACCCAGGCCGCTGCCCGAACCCGGCTCACCGGCGCGGTGAAAGCGCTGCGTCACCACCGCCAGATTCTCCGGGGCAATACCCGGCCCGCGATCGCGGACATCAATGACAACCGTGTCGTCGCCGGTGCGAATGTCGCAACGCACCTGCGCGCCCCTCGGGCTGTGCTGAATCGCGTTCTCGATGAGATTGCGCACAGCGACATGCAAGAGCCCGACCGGCATGTTGACCGCTATCGAGTCCGCCGCAGCGGATGTTGTCAAGCGCACGTCTCGGGCCTGCATCAGAAATGAGAGTTCGCGCGCGACAGCCGCGATCACTTTCACCGCGTCGGCCCGATGGTCGCCCTCGGCAGGCACCGTGTCTGCATCAACCCGTGCAAGCATCAGCAGTTGCTCGACCAACCTGCTCATGCGGTCGACACCCACCTCGGCCTGTGACAGCGCACGGCTGCGCGCCTCACCTTCGGCCGCCTGTGCCACCTGAAGCTGAGTCTTGACCCCGGCCAGCGGGGTCCTGAGTTCATGCGCGGCGTCGGCGTTGAAGCGGCGCTCGCGCTCGATCGATGATCGCAGTCGCTCGAACAGGCGATTGAGGGCTGCCACCAGCGGCTCGACCTCGGGCGGCGCTCCCCTTTCCGGCAGGGCCTCAAGCGCGTCGGCATGGCGCTGCCGGATCGATTCGCGCAAACGCTCCAGCGGAGCCAGCCCACGGCCTACGCCAGCCCAGACCAGAACCACCATGCCCGGCAGCACCAGCAGGAAAGGCAGTGAAACGGCCAGGGCCGCATCGCGCACCAGCTCGGAGCGCAACGCCTGACGCTCGGCGGTTGCCAGGCGCACGCCGCTGATGCGATCGGTGAGGGTAAAAACCCGCCACCGCTCGCCGTCGACCCGGCGGGTACTGAACCCATCTTCGCGTGGCTGCTCGATCAGCGGCGGGGCATCTCCGGACGTGCTCAATACCTCGCCTTCCAGGCTCCACAGCTGACAGGTCAACTGCGAGGGAAGCGCCCCGGTGCCGGTTTCGGTGTTGATGACCGGACAGGACATGCCGCGTTCGCGCAGCTCGAACTGGCCACGGGCAAGCAGGCCCTGCACCATCCGCGCCGAAGATGCCAGGCGGATATCGAGGACCTGCTGCAGCTCCGCGCGCACGTGCACCAGAAACCAGGCCATTGCGGCGACCCAAAGTACCGTCAGCAGCGCGGCGATGCCGATGACCAGGCGCTTGCGCAGCGACATCAGGAGGCGGCCCCGGGAATGCGGTAGCCCAGACCGCGGACGTTTTCAATCAAATCGCGTCCCAGCTTGCGCCTGAGGTTGTGGATGTGTACCGTCACGGCGTTGCTCTCCACACCCTCGCTCCAGCCATACAACCAGTCCTTGATGCGTTCGAAGCTGACCACCTTGCCGCGGTTTTCCAACAGCAGGTGAAGCAGCGCCGCTTCGCGACGTGACAGGTCGATGCGGCTGCCCTCGAGCATGGCCTGCTGTTCGATCGGATCGAAAGCGAGCCTGCCGTGGCGAATTTCGCTGACGGCCTGGCCGCCGCTGCGGCGCTGGACGGCCCGCAGGCGAGCCGCCAGTTCGTCCAGATCGAACGGTTTGGTCACATAATCATCAGCGCCACAGTCAAGACCGGTGATCCGCTCGCGGACATCATCGAAGGCCGTCAGAATGACGACCGGGCGGTCACCACCCCGTGCCCGGAACCAGCGCAGCAGCTCCAGCCCGGAACATCCGGGCAGCGCCAGATCCAGAATCACGGCATCAAAGCCGGGCTGCTCCAGCCCGTGGCGGCCCTGGTGACCATCGCGCAGCCAGGTCACGGCGAACCCCTTCAGCCCGAGGCCGGCAACGATTCCTTCGCCGACCAGCGGGTCATCTTCAATCAGCAGGACGTGCACGCAGAGACCTTCCTCATCAACATCGCGCCACCGGGCGTTAACTCTGTCTTAATCCTGACCGCGTACGCTGTCAACCAGAGCAATGGTTTGCGCTCCCGGCCAACCACAGCGCTGCGCCTGAAGCGACTGCGGTCCGGCGATGAAGTTCCCGACTGCACCTGCTGCGCTGCCGCACGGCTGAGGCAAATCCTGGACATGAACATGAACAAGGAGTGGATGATGAAATTCCGGACCCGACTATCGCTGCTGGCCATCGGGTCGGCTCTGCTGATGATCAACGTCAGCGCCGCCGCCGAAGATGACTGGCCACAGGCGCTGCAGGCGCTTGAGTCCCGGGGCCTGCAGATCGATGACGAGTTCCCGGCACCGGACGGCCTGCGCGGCTTCGTGGGGCAGGCCAATGGCCAGCAGGTCGCCATTTACGCCACCGGCGACAGCGACCGCGTGATCATCGGGCAGATGATCGACGGGCAGGGCAACAACCTGACCCAGCGCCACCTCCGGGATCACGCGCCAAAACCCGACCTTGAAGCGGCCTGGAAACGACTGGAAAGCGCCGACTGGATTCGGGAAGGCTCGGCCGAGGCTGAACGCGTGGTCTACGTGTTCACCGACCCCAACTGCCCCTACTGCAGCGCGTTCTGGCAAGCCTCTCGCCCATACGTCGGCAAGCAGGCGCAGCTGCGCCACATCATGGTAGGCGTCATCCGCCCCGACAGCACCAACAAGTCGGCAGCCATCCTGGCGTCGGACGACCCCGCGGCCGCACTGACCCGCCACGAAAGGAGCACCAAGCGCGGTGGTGGCGGTGTCGAGCCACTGAACCCCGTTCCCTCCTCGCTGCAGCAGCGCCTGCAGGCACATCACCAGCTCATGAACGAGTTTGGCGCCCAGGCTACGCCGGCCATTTTCTTCAAGGATGAAAACGGTGAAGTTCGTCGTCTGATGGGCATGCAGTCCATCCAGGTGATCGCCGAACAGATCTTTCAGCAGCCCAAGCAGCCCGTCAACGACCCAAGCCTGAAACGCTACGATCGTTGATCCGGGACAGCTGGTGCGCGCCGGGCCGGTGACCTGAAACTCGCCCGGGGCAGGCTCAGCCGCCGGTAAACAGCCGCACCGGCTTGAGCCGGCCCTGTCCGTCCATCTCGCCGATACCAACAAAGGCGCTCGGCCCATAGATTCGGACCTGCCCTGCGTGTGCCGGGCGCAGCTGGGCCAGACGCTGGCCCTGGGCAATGCGGCGCGCCTGCTGGTCATCGAGCTCGACCGCGGGCAAGTGCGCCAGCGCCTGATCTGGGGGCAGCATCAGCGCATGCGCCTCGGCGCGGGCCAGTGACTCGAGCGCTTCGAGCGCGACGGCATCATCGACGCTGAACGGCGCGCTAGCTGTCCGGCGCAGGCCCGAAAGGTGAGCGCCGCAACCCAGTGCCTGGCCGATATCTCGCGCCAGCGATCGGATGTAAGTGCCTTTCGTGCAGTGCACCCTCAGGCGCAGGGTGTCTTCGTCTCGACCGAGCAGCTCGAGCGCATGGATGACGACAGCGCGCGGCGGTCGTTCCACGCTCTCGCCCCGGCGGGCCAGCTCGTAGAGCCGCCGCCCCTTGTGCTTGAGCGCCGAGTGCATCGGTGGAATCTGTTCGATGGGGCCGCGGAATTGCTGCAGCACGGCGTCGAGGCGCACATCGTCCAGCACCGGTACCGGCCGCCGTTCGAGCACTTCGCCCGTGGCATCCTCGCTGTCGGTCGTCAGGCCCAGGCGCACATCGGCTTCATAAGTCTTGTCGGCTTCGAGCAGAAAGGCGGCCACCTTGGTGGCCTGACCGAAACACAGCGTCAGCAACCCCGAGGCCATCGGATCGAGCGTGCCGGTGTGGCCAGCCTTCTTGATGCCGATGATCCGCTTGGCCCGCCCCAGCGCGGCGTTGGAGGTCATGCCGGTCGGCTTGTCGAGGAGCAGAATCCCGTTTGCGCTCATCGTTTGTTGCTGAATCACCATTGAACTCACTCAACGCGAAGGGCGCGAAGAAGGCATGAGAACCACGAAGACAGACGTATTCAGGACGTGCGCCGGGCGGCTCCCGTCAGTCGATTAAACTTCAGGATCTTTTCCTCGCCGACGCCAGAAGCTGCTCGATGCGGTCACCGGTTTCCGACGAGGTGTCGTGCATGAACTTCAGCGTGGGCGTGTGGCGCAGGTGAACGCGCTTGCCCAGCTGGTGGCGAACCTGGCCGACGTGCTCGTTGAGAAACTCCACGATCTCCGGAGCCTGCTCGACCTCGAGGACGGCAACGAAGATCTTCGCGTGCGAGATATCGCGCGAGACCTCGACGTCGGTGACGCTGATCAGCCCGCTCGGGATATCGTACTCGAACTCGCTGTGCAGCAAGTCGGCGAGCTCGCGCCGCAGCAGTCCGGCGACGCGTTCCGAGCGGGGTGCCGTATTCATCGCCGCGCCCGCCTCAGTCCAGGGTGCGCTGTACTTCAATACGCTCGAAGCACTCGATCTGGTCGCCCGGCTTGACGTCGTTGTACTGCTTGACGCCAATACCGCACTCGGTGCCGGCCTGAACTTCAGCAACGTCGTCCTTGAAACGGCGCAGCGACTCGAGCTCGCCTTCGAAAATGACCACGTTGTCGCGCAGCACACGGATCGGGTTGGCTCGCTTGACCACGCCTTCGACGACCAGACAGCCTGCAATTGCGCCCAGCTTGGACGAGCGGAACACGTCCTTGACCTCGGCCAGGCCGATGATCTGCTCCTTGGTATCGGTACCCAGCAGGCCGGAAATGGCCTTCTTGATATCGTCGATCGCGTCATAGATGACGCTGTAATAGTTCAGGTCCAGGTCGGCTTCCTGGATGATCTTGCGTGCGGCCGCATCTGCGCGCACGTTGAAACCGATGATGATCGCGCTCGAAGCCTGGGCCAGGCTGGCATCGGATTCGGTAATGCCGCCAACGCCGGAGGCGATCACGTTGACCCGGACTTCCTGGTTGGACAGGCGCGTCAGCGCGTCACGTAGCGCCTCCACCGAGCCCTGCACATCGGCCTTGATCACAAGATTGACATCCTGCTGCTCTTCAGGACTTTCACCCATCTGATCGAACAGGCTCTGCAGCTTGGCGGCCTGTTTCTCGGCCAGCCGCCCTTCGCGGGCGGACTGCTTGCGCTGGTCAGCGGCCTCGCGCGCCTTCTTCTCGTCGGCCACGGTGAGCACATCATCGCCAGCGTCGGGGACGCCCGAAAGACCCAGCACCTCGGCTGGAATCGAGGGCCCGGCCTCGTCGATGGGCTGTCCGGCCTCGTTGAACATGGCCCGCACGCGGCCGAATTCCTCTCCGGCCAGAATGGTGTCACCACGCCTGAGCGTACCGTCCTGTACCAGGATGGTGGCCACCGGCCCGCGGCCGCGATCCAGTGAAGACTCCACCACCACGCCCCGGCAGCGCCGCTCGGGATTGGCCTTGAGCTCCAGCACCTCGGCCTGCAACAGAACTGCATCGAGCAGGTTGTCGATACCGTCGCCGGTGATGGCCGACAGCGGCACGAAGATCTCTTCGCCACCCCAGTCTTCCGGAACGACTTCTTCGGCGGCCAGCTCGGACTTGACGCGATCGGGATCGGCCTCGGGCTTGTCCATCTTGTTGACGGCGACGATCAGCGGCACGCCGGCAGCGCGGGCGTGTTGAATGGCTTCCTTGGTCTGTGGCATGACGCCGTCGTCGGCGGCCACCACCAGAATGACGATGTCGGTTGCCTGCGCACCACGCGCCCGCATGGCCGTGAACGCGGCGTGACCCGGCGTATCCAGAAAGGTGACGACGCCGTCATCGGTTTCAACGTGATAGGCGCCGATATGCTGAGTAATGCCGCCCTCTTCTCCGGAGGCCACCTTGGCACGACGAATGTAGTCAAGCAGTGAGGTCTTGCCGTGGTCCACATGGCCCATCACGGTGACCACCGGGGGCCGCGAAACCCGATCAGCGTCATCGACGACTTCGTCTTCCTCGGCCACCAGCTGCTGTTCGATATCCTGTTCCTCGGCTGCCTTGGCCGTATGCCCCATTTCCTCGACCACCAGAATCGCGGTGTCCTGATCAAGCGGCTGGTTGATCGTGACCATCGTGCCCATGTTCATCAGCACCTTGATCAGCTCGCCAGCCTTGACCGCCATCAACTTGGCGAGCTCGCCGACGGTGATCGTCTCGGGCACTTCGATCTCGCGCTTGACCGGAGCGGTCGGCTTCTGGAAACCGTGTTCACCACTGACCGTGCTGGCAACACGTGCGGCGCGAGCGCCGCCCTTGCGCTTGGGCTTGCGGCGCTTGGACTTGGGCGCAATGCGCAGCTCTTCACGGCCGTAGCGCGTGGGCGCATCGCCCTTGCCCTTGGCTGCCTGGCGCTCGGCCTCCTTCTGTCTGGCCTGGCGCGCCACTTTTTCCTCGACTTTCTTGAGCGCTTCGGCTTCGGCGCGCTGACGCGCCTCCTCCTTGAGCCGCTCTTCTTCCTCGGCCTCGCGCTTCTTGCGCTCCTCCTCGTCGAGCCGCGCCTGTTCCGCGGCCTCGCGCTGGCGACGCTCGGCTTCTTCGCGTTCAGCCTGCTCGGCTTCTTCCCGCTGGCGCCGGGCTTCTTCCAGCGCCTTGGCCGCGGCCTCGCGCTCGGGGTCGCCCTGCTCCTGCTCGGAGATGTCGCCACGCTTGACGTACGTGCGGCGCTTGCGCACTTCCACGTTGACCGTCCTTGACGGTGCCGCACCGCGCGACCGGGTTCGACCCGCGCCGCCGGTAGGCACCTTGAGCTCACTCACGCTCTTGCGCGTCAGCGTGACCCGGGTCGGCTGGGTGGCATCATCACCTTCGCTCTTGCCGTGGCTCGAGCGCAGGTGGGTCAGCAACTTGATCTTGTCTTCATTGGTCACCTCGGCCTCGGCGTCCTTGACCTCGATGCCGGCTTCATTGAGCTGAGTGATCAGGCGTTTGACATCAACGCCCAATACATCAGCAAGCTGCGAAACAGTGACCTGAGACATGTGTATTCCTCGAACCTCTTTTATTCCTCGGCAAACCAGTGCGCGCGTGCCTTCATGATCAGATCGGCGGCGAGCTCGGGCTCCAGACTCTCGATCCCGTCGAGCTCGTCGACCGAGCACTCGGCCAGATCGTCACGCGTCCGGATGCCCTTTTCCGCCAGCCGGTAGGCAATGGTGTCGGTCATGCCTTCCAGATCAAGCAGATCCTGCTCCGGCTTGTGCTCTTCGAGCTGTTCCTCGGAGGCGATCATCTGCGTCAACAGGGCATCGCGCGCGCGCTGGCGCAGTTCAGAGACGACGTTCTCGTCGAACTCCTCGATTGCAAGCAGCTCGCTTTCCGGCACATAGGCCACTTCATCGATATTGGTGAAGCCTTCCTGCACCAGAATGCTTGCCACCTCCTCGTCGACATCCAGTTTGGTCTTGAACATCTCGAGAATGGTGCGTGCTTCCGTCTCGCTCTTGTGCTCGGCTTCCTCGACCGTCATCACGTTCAGGTCCCAGCCGGTCAGCTCGGAAGCAAGCCGGACGTTCTGTCCGCCGCGGCCGATCGCCTGTGACAGGCTGTCTTCCTCGACGGCAATATCCATGCTGTGGGTGTCTTCGTGAACCACGATCGAATGCACTTCCGCCGGCGCCATCGCATTGATCACGAACTGGGCGGGGTTTTCATCCCACAGGATGATGTCGATACGCTCGCCGGCGAGTTCATTGGATACCGCCTGAACGCGCGAGCCACGCATGCCCACACAGGCACCGATGGGGTCGGTGCGGTCATCGAGGGCATGCACGGCGATCTTGGCGCGGCGGCCGGCGTCGCGGGCGGCGCCCTTGAGCTCGAGCAACTCCTGGCCAATCTCGGGCACTTCGAGCTTGAACAGCTCGATCAGGAACTCGTTCATCGTGCGGCTGACAAAAAGCTGCGGCCCGCGCACTTCCGAACGCACCTCGTACAAATAGCCACGCACGCGATCATTGATGCGGGCCGTCTCTCCGGGAATGGTGTGGCGCGACGGAATGAAAGCTTCGGCATTCTCTCCCAGATCGAGCATGATGCCGCCCTTTTCCATGCGCTTGATCTGACCGCTGATGAGTTCGCCCACGCGCTCTTCGAAGGCCTCGACCACCTGGGCGCGCTCGGCCTGGCGCACGCGCTGGACGATCACCTGCTTGGCGGCCTGCGCGGCAATGCGCCCGAATTCCGGCGGCTCCATCGGCTCTTCAATCGCGTCGCCCACATCCAGATCGGCATCGTATTCGCGCGCCTCGGTCAGACGGATCTGACGATCCTCGGACTCCAGCTCTGCCTCTTCCTCGTCATCGGAAATCACTTCCCAGCGGCGAAATGCCTCGTAGCCGCCGGTGCGGCGATCGATGGCGACGCGCACTTCGATATCTTCGGGGTGACGACGGCGCGCGGCTGACGCCAGCGCGGCCTCGATGGCCTCGAAGATCGTCTCGTGTGACAGACCCTTCTCGTTGGAGACGGCCTCGACCACCTGCAGGATTTCCTTGCCCTTATCCATCATTGCCAAGTTCCGCAAAATTCACTACGAATTCGTTCCTATTGCCGCTTCGCGGCCAGCAGTGCGTCGACATCAGGCGCCAGGCTGGCGCGCTGAATGTCGGCAACGGTGAGCGTATGCCGTTCGCCGTCGACTTCCAGCGTCACCTGGTCGTCGTCGGCGCTGACGATCACGCCCTTGAATCTGCGCCGCCCCTCAACGGGTGCAGCCAACCTCACTTTTGCCATCTGGCCGGTAAAGCGGGCGAACTGGGCGCCGGTAAACAGCGGTCGTTCGATACCGGGCGAAGACACTTCCAGCGTGTACTGGCCGCTGAGCGGGTCTTCAACGTCAAGCAGGGCCGAAACCTCTCGGCTGACGTGCTCGCAGTCGTCGATGCCGACACCGATTTCCGGTCGATCGATATACAGCCGGATCAACCGATTCTTGGGGTTGGACTGGTACTCGATGCCGACGAACTCGTAGCCGAGGTCGGCGACCAGCGGCGCCAGCATAGCTTCCAGCTTGTCGCTCACTGCCACGTCGGCTTCTCCAACAAAAAAAGCCCCTTGGACCAGGGGCTTTTTTCTTCATCTGAAAACCTGGTAGCGGGGGCAGGATTCGAACCTGCGACCTTCGGGTTATGAGCCCGACGAGCTGCCAGACTGCTCCACCCCGCAATCGAAGTTGATCATTATAGAATCGAGTGCATTCGAATGCAAGCCCGATCCCCGAAAAAAGCCTTGAAAAATGTCAGCCTCCTCGATCTTCCGTCTGACGATCGTCCGCCTGACGACCTCGAGGGCGCGCAAGCGTATCACGAAGTGCGGCCACGATGTAGAGCGAAAAGGCGACGGCCGTGACCTGCCCGACCATGTGCAGGCGCCGCAGCAGCCCGCGCCACCAGCCGAACTTGTGTTCCTTGGTGCGGTGCCGAAGCCCGCTGATCAGTTCGAAACTCATGCCCCGCCCGAAGCGCTTGGCGGTGTAGTTCAGCGCCACCTCGATGCGAAAACCGCGCTTGTGCCGCGCCGGCACCAGCTGCCAGATCCGCCGCTGGACGGCACGCTCACCGCCGATGATCGGAAAGACGTGCAACAGCCGGTTGAGCCACAGCGTTCGCCGAGCACGCAGACCGACGTGCATGTCCACCTTTCCGGCGGCCACCGGCGCAATGAGCCGCGAAATGTCGGCGTGAGTCAGGCCGGTCACGTCGGCGTCGAGAAACAGCAGAATCTCGCTGCGCGCGCGCGCCACTCCCGCCTCGAGCGCAGCCGCCTTGCCGCCGTTGGCCGGCAGCTCGATCACGCTGGCACCCGCGGCCCGGGCGCGCCGGGCGGTCGCATCGCTGGAGCCGTCGTCAACGACAATCACCTCGCAGAGCTGCGGATGACTGACCACAGCCGCAACCACGCAACCCACGGTCGCCGCCTCGTTGTAGGCTGCCATCACGACCGAAACCATTGCTTCCTCACCAGCACACCCACAATCAGATACGCCGCCGCGGCCAGCAGCACGAAAACGAGAAAGGCCAGTTCGACATGGACGATCAGATCTTCGAGGCGCTGGGCCGAATCGACCACGCCGAAAGCCAGCCCGGCCAGCAGCAGGGTGATGCTGGCCACCGCGGCGAGGTTGATCACCAGCCAGCGTGCCGGCGGCATCCGGAAAACTCCGGAGAGCACCTGTGCCGCGATCCGCGTGCCGTAGACGAACTTGGAAAGATAGAGCAACCAACCGCCGTTCTGAACGAACAGCGCTTCGAGACGCAGGAACAAACGGCGAGACTGGCGTCGCCGGACTCGCTCGCGGGCAAACTCGGGGTACCAGCGGCCGAGCATGTACCAGACAAAATCCGACAGCATCGTGGCGGCCACGGCCACTGCCAGCACCGTCAGCCACTCCAGTCTTTCAGTGCCGGCCAGGTACAGCGCCGGCAGAAGAACTGCCTCGCCAACCAGCAGCAGGCCGACAAACAGCATGAGATAAGGGTAGGCCGCAAAAAAGCCCAGCACCGGCTGAAAAACCCCCGCCGCCTCTTCCATCCACGCTCTCCGTTCGTTGATGCGTCTTACATCTTCAGTGCGGATTGTACCTGCAAGCCAAACGGCCGCAGCGCGGCGCATCAATTCTTGCGTGTAGAATCCGAAAGCTGGATCCAACAGACCCTGTGAATAGAATGAAACGACTGATTCCGGCAGCTCTGCTGCTTTTGGCCGGTTCCGCACTGGCCCAGACGCCCGCACTGAAGCAGATCATGGCCGACCCGCAGTGGATTGGCCCGGCGGTCGAACAAGCCTGGTGGCAGCTCGACGGCCAGGCGATTCACTATCGCGTTGCGCGCGCCGACAGCGAACTGCACGACATCCACAGGATTGACCTTGCCAGCGGCGAGGACCGCATCCTCGACCACGCCGCACAGGCGCGAATGGACGGCGCCAACCCGGTTTTCCATCGCGCGACCGGCCGCGTGGTTTTCGTACGCAACGGCAACCTGTTTGCGCGCCTGCCCAGAACAGCCGAACTGCTGCAGCTGACCCGCAGCACCGAGGCCGATGCCCAGCCTGCCTTCGACGCCGACGGCCAGCGCATCGTTTTCCGGCGCGGCAACCAATGGTGGACTTACGACCTGAACCGGCGTCTGGGCTGGCCGGCAGCCGACCTGCGCTTTGAAGACGAGCCCGACACCGAGCCCGAGGATGAGCTCGCGCAGATGCAGCTTCGCCTGTTTCAGAGCCTGCGTGACCAGCTGGACACCAGGCAGGAAGCGCGCGACGAAACCGAGCAGGCGGCCAGCGAGGACCCCAGCCGATCGGTCGCGCCCTGGTACCTGGGTGAGAGCATGCAACCGGGTGCCTCAGCGCTTTCGCCCAACGGACGCTGGCTGCTGCTGGCCGTTCAGCCGGCTGCCCACAACAACGGCCAGACCGGCCAGATGCCGCACTACGTCACCCAGTCGGGCTATATCGATGTCGAAGATGTGCGCACCCGGGTGGGTCGCAATGCACCGGCACCGAGCAAGCTCTGGCTGCTCGACCTCAAGACACGGAAGAAGCACGAGCTCAGCTTCGAGAGCCTGCCGGGGATCGATCAGGACCCGCTGGCCGAACTGAAGAAAGCGCAAGACATCGAGCCTCTGGGCGAAGACGAGCTGCGAGACGTGAGCATCAGCGGCATCGAATGGCACGCCGAAGGCCGGCTGGCTGCCGTCCAGCTGCGCGCTATCGACAACAAGGACCGCTGGCTGGCGGTGATTGACGCCGCCGCCGACGAGCCATCGCTGCACCACCGCCACCGCCTCAGCGACGAGGCCTGGATCAACTGGACTTTCAATGAGTTCGGCTGGATGCCCGATTCCGAAGAGCTCTGGCTGCTGTCGGAAGAGTCCGGTTTCAGCCACTTCTACACCATCGGTGCTCGCAGCGGCTCGGCAAGACAGCGCACCCGCGGCAAGTTCGAAGTCCTGAGTCCGGTCATCATCGCCGGCGGCGAGAACGTGTTGCTGCTCTCGAACCGATCACACCCCACCGAATACGACCTCTACCGCCTCAACCTTGCCGACGACGAACTGGAACGCGTCACCGAGCAGCGCGGTATCGAGTCCTTCACCGTGCGGCCGGGAGACAACAAGCGTGTACTGGTGCGCTATTCCGCATCCTATCTGCCGCCGCAGGCAGCTGTCGTCGACCTCGACTCCGGCAAGCTCGAATCACTGACCGATACGCGCAGTGACGACTACAAAGCCGTCGAATGGCAGCAGCCCGAACTCGTTGCCGTGCCCTCGAGCCATGTCGACCGGCCCGTCTGGTCCAAGTTCTACCCGGCGCGCAACGACCCGCCCCACGGCGGCGACAAGCATCCGGTGGTGATGTTCGTTCACGGCGCCGGCTATCTGCAGAACACCTGGCAGCGTTATCCCAACTACTTCCGCGAGCAGATGTTCCACAACCTGCTCACCGAGCGCGGCTACCACGTGCTCGACATGGACTACCGCGCCAGCGCCGGCTACGGCCGCGACTGGCGAACCGCCATCTATCGCCAGATGGGCACACCCGAACTCGAAGACCTGATCGACGGCGTTGACTGGCTGATCGACAACCACAATGCCGACCCCGAGCGCGTCGGCGTCTACGGTGGCTCCTACGGCGGATTCATGGCATTCATGGCCATGTTCAATGCACCCGAAAGATTCCAGGCCGGCGCAGCGCTGCGACCGGTGACCGACTGGGCACACTACAACCACTTCTACACTTCCAACATTCTCAACACCCCGGAGATCGATCCGGAAGCCTATGCGCGCAGCTCACCGATCGAGTTCGCCGAGGGCCTGCAAGGCCACCTGCTGATCGCCCATGGCATGCTCGACTCCAACGTTTTCTACCAGGATGCCGTGCGCCTGGCGCAGCGCCTGATCGAGCTGGAAAAAAACCACTGGGAAATGGCCTCCTATCCGATGGAAGGCCACGGATTCACCCGGGCCGACAGCTGGCGCGATGAATACTGGCGTATCCTGAACCTGTTCGAAACCACTATCGGGAGGAAATAAAAGACAATGAATGTGTTCATTACGGGCAACAGCGGCGGCCTCGGCCTGGGTCTGAGCGAGGCGCTGCTCGAGCGCGACGCCATTGTCTGGGGCATGAGCCGGCAGGGCTGCCCGCTGGCCGAGCACCAGGACGACGGCATCCGCGACCGCAAGCAGGACATCAGCAACCTCAATAACCTCGAAGAAGGCCTCGAGCGCCTGCTCTCCGACTGCCTCAGGCTGGACCTGGTGATTCTCAACGCCGGCATGCTGGGTCGTATTCAGGAAATCGCGCTTACCGACGTGCACGACCTCGAGCACATCATGCGCGTCAACGTGTGGGCCAACAAGGTGATTCTCGACTGGCTCATCGAGCGCCAGATACCCATCGATCAGATCGTCGCGGTTTCCTCCGGTGCCGCCGTCAACATGAACTACGGCTGGGGTGGCTACTCGATTTCCAAGGCCGCGCTCAACAACCTGATCAAGCTCTACGCCGCCGAGATGCCCGACACGCATCTGATCAGTCTGGCACCCGGACTGGTCGACACCGGCATGCAGGACTACCTCTGTGGCGAGGTCGACAGCGAGGAATTCCCCTCGGTACAGAAACTCAGAGAGGCGCGCGGCACCGACAACATGCCCAAGCCCAGAGAAGCGGCCGATCACATCCTCGACCTGCTGGACCAGCTGAAGGAAAACCACGAGTCAGGTGATTTCGTCGACCTGCGCCATCTGTAAGCCTGCCCTCTGCGGCCCCGGCCACCGCAACGTGGCGAGCCGGGGCCGCACAACCCATCCCGCCAGCAGATCCATTCGACCGCCTGGCACAATTTCCGTCGTTTTCCCGTACTATCAGGCAGAAACCAACCCGGCTGAAAGAGGGATTCTGCAATGATGGATTTCAAGATCGGCGAAGTGCTGGGCCTGATGGCCAGGACACTGCCGTTTCTGGTGTTTCGCTTCCTGATTTACTTCGGGATCACGCTGGCCTACGTACTGGTCACCGGCGTGGGCGCGGGGGTCGGATATTTTATTGGCCATATCGGCGACAATCCCGGCGCGTTCAGCGTCTGGGGCGGTCTCGTCGGTTTCGGCATCACCGCAACGATCATCTACTTCCTGCGCGAGTATCTGCTCTACCTGGTCAAGGCCGGCCACATCGCCGTGCTGGTCGAGCTGCTCGAAGGCAAGGAGCTGCCCGGCGGCAAGGGTCAGATCGACTACGCCCAGAGCATCGTGCGCGAGCGCTTCGCGGAATCATCAGTACTGTTCGGCATCGATCAGCTCATCAAGGCCGTGCTCAAGGCCTTCAATCGGGCGTTTTTCACCATCACTTCGTTTTTGCCGATCCCCGGCGTGCAGGGCGTGGTGAAGTTCGTCAACACCATCATCAACCTGTCGCTGACCTACCTCGACGAAGTGATTCTTGCCCACAACATGCGCACCCGCGCCGACAACCCGTGGCGCTCGAGCCAGACGGCGCTGATTCTCTACGCGCAGAACTACAAGACCTTCCTGAAAAACGCTTTCTGGCTGGCCTTGTTCATCTGGGCCATGACCTTCATCGTCTTCCTGGTCGTGCTGCTGCCGGTCGCTGCCTTGGTTTCCCTGTTCCCGGGTGCTGCTGGCATCCTAACCCTGATCATCGCCCTGGTCTTTGCCTGGGGCATCAAACAGGCCGTCATAGAACCCATCGGCATGACCGCCCTGATGCAGGTCTACTTCAACGTCACCGAAGGCCAGCAGCCCACCCCCGAATGGGACGCGCGCCTGAGCAAGGTCACCAAGAAGTTCGGCAAAATCAAGGACAAGGCGCTCGACTGGGACCGCGAAAAAGGCACCCGGCCCGAGGCGGGCGACGAACCGCCCCAAGGCGGCACGCCACAGCCCGAGCAAACCTGAGCAAGAAGAACAAGTGATGTACCCGCGGGGCCACACCCTGCGCACAACAACAAAGCGAACTGCCCCGCAACGACTGGTTGCGGGGCTTTTTTATCTTGAGAAGCCGGCTCTCGCCCCGGAAGCCAATCTTGCGCCGGCCGCGGAAAAAGCGGCTGACTTCACTGGGCGAATCGAATGTACTCCAGCGTGGCACGCGGGGTCGACAGCACGAGCCGCTGCGATTCGGCGAGTTCGGGCTGTCGCAGCGCACTCGGGTCGAGCGACTCGAAGGCCTGCCGTTCTCTTCCCGCGCGAGTCGCGTCATGATTCGCTTCTGAGCACTTCCAGCAAGTCCTGCTTTCCGAACGACTCCAGATACTGCCCCGGGCCATTCGCAATTCAAATCCCGCACCGGCAGTTGACTCAGTCGCCGGCCAATAGCGCCTGGATGGTTTCTTCGTCAATCGGCGGCTGGTCTTGTTCACGGCCTTTGCCGTAGACGCTCTGTGCCAATTGTTGCTTGTGCTCTTGCAACGTCAGGATCTTTTCTTCAACGGTGCCTTCGGCGACCAGCTTGTAGACGAACACGGGTTTGTCCTGGCCGATCCGGTGGGCGCGGTCGGTGGCCTGGTGCTCGACGGCGGGATTCCACCACGGATCGTAGTGAATGATGGTGTCAGCCTCGACCAGATTCAGGCCCACGCCGCCGGCCTTGAGGCTGACCAGAAACAGATTGACCTCCCCATCGCGAAAGCGTTGAATGGCGGCATCCCGCTTGCGCGTCTGGCCGGTCAGCTTGGTGTAGGTCAGGCCACGCTTGCCGAGCTCGCGTTCGATCAGACCGAGCATCGTCGTGAACTGCGAAAACAGCAGCACCCGGCGCCCTTCTTCGAGCAGCTCGGGAAGCAACTCGAACAGCAGATTGAATTTGGCCGACGGCACGCCCCGAACGCCGCGAGTGCCTTTGGGAAGCAGGCGCGGGTCGCAGCAAACCTGGCGCAGTTTCAGCAGCGCATCGAGCACAACGATGTGGCTTTTGGCCAGACCCCTGGAGGCGATTGCTTGATGCACCTTCTTCTCCATCGTCAGCCGAATACTCTCGTACAGCGTGGCCTGCTTGCTGTCGAGCCTGGCGTGGCGCAGCAGCTCGGTCTTGGGCGGCAGTTCAGCGGCCACGAGGTCTTTGGTCCGGCGCAACAGAAACGGGGCGATGCGCCGATTGAGGCGCTCGAGGCGCTGGCGGTCATTGTGTTTTTCGATGGGCGTGCGGTAGGTTCGATTGAAGCTTGGGCGGTCGCCCAGAAAACCCGGCATCAGGAAATCGAACTGCGCCCACAGCTCGCCCAGATGGTTTTCCATCGGCGTGCCGGTCAGGCACAGCCGATGCCGGCAATTGAGCTTGCGCGCCACTTGCGCGGCCTGGGCGGCCGGGTTCTTGATCTGCTGGGCTTCGTCCAGAATCAGGTAGTGCCATGGCTGTTCGAGCAAGACCGCGCGGTCGCGCGGCAGCAGTGGATAGGTGGTCAGCACCAGGTTGAATTCGCCCAGACGGTCGAAATAGGCGGTTCGCCCGGGCCCGTGCAAAACCGCCACCTCGAGCCCCGGCGTGAACAGTGCCGCTTCGCGCTGCCAGTTTCCCATCAGGCTGGTCGGCGCAACGATCAGGCTGGGATGGCGCATGCGCCCGGCGCGCTTTTCCACCGCCAGATGGGCCAGCGTCTGGATTGTCTTGCCCAGCCCCATGTCGTCGGCGAGAATGCCGGACATTTCGTGCTCGCGCAGGAACTGCAACCAGTCGAGGCCGTGCTGTTGGTATTCGCGCAGCTTGCCTTTGAAGGTGGTCGGCAGATTGACCTTCTTCAGGCCGGAAAAGTCGGTCAACTTGCGCGCCAGCTTCTTCAGGCTGGTAGCCCCGCGCACCGGAATGCCCTCGAGATCCAAAAGCCGCGTCGCATCGGGCCGGGCCAGTTTCAGCGCATCGTCGTCGAGCCGGTCGTAGAGGTCGAGAATGGTCTCGAGCACCGGCTCGATCTGCTCTGCCGGCACGCTCACATAGTGCCCGTCACCCGTATCCAGGTAGAGTGATTCCGGCAGATCGCCGGGGCGGTAGTTGTGCAGCAACTGATTGACCAGCGGCAACAGCGGCATGATCCAGCCGTCGAACTCCAGGTCGAAACGCAGGCTGAACCAGTCGTTGCCTTGCGCTTCGACCGCGGCGTCGATGCTGTCGGATTCGCTTAAGCTGAACCCGTCGACGTCGGCCATTTCGATGCGCCAGCCGGCGTTGCGCAGCTCGGGCGCACGATGTTGCAGCCAGTCAAACCAAGCATCCCGCAGCGCCGTTCCCTCGAGCTCGCCGGCCATGCAGAAACGCTCGGTATCCACGAGCGCCAGCCCGCTTTCGATCAGCGTCTCCTGCAACCGGCTTTCAGCCGCCGTGTCCCGATGGGCGCGGATCAGGCGGTCGTTCGATTCCGACACGATGACCGTCTCCGGCTGATCCATTGGCACAACCAGATCGCCATAGGCTACGCTCAACACAGCCTCTCCCCGCTTGGGGTCAGCCGGGTCGAACGCGACCTGAAGGCAGCCCGATGGCGGCTGGTCGATGTCTTCGTAGTGCACCTCGACCGGTGTCGGCAACGCCGGCATGGCCAGCGCCAGTCGGCGGCTGAGGCGCTGCGCTTCGGTGGCCGGAATGGCCGGCGCATCCCCGAGCCAGTCCAGGGTCTGGGTGTCGAGACCCTGCGGCAGCTCCACCCTTCCGATCACGAGCGCCTCGGGATCGACGTAACACGGCGGCTCAACCGGGGCCAGCAAGCCGCCGTGCTCGACGGTCATCTCGAGTCTGTAGCCCTTGTCCTTGCCCTTGTCCTCGCGCCGCCAGTCCACGTCGAGCCTGCGCGCCTCGCCGGTCCGGAACGGCCCGCGCCGATGCCGGCCCCAGAACGCACGGCCGGACTCCGCAATTTTCATCAGTGCCAGATGACCGGCCGCCCCCGACGCTGCAAATTCGCGCGCCCAGGCTTGCGGTGCGCTGGCGCGGATCAGCGACAGAATCTCCTCGTCGGCTGGGCGCAAATAGACGGGCCGCGTCCAGGAATTGCTGATCGTCGAGGGGTTGACGCTCCGGCCCTTGCCCCAGGTTCCATCCTTCTTTAGCCGCGAAATATGGAAATCGATCGCAATCTCGCCGCCGCGGCCCGGCTGGCCGTCGAGCACGTACAGCAAGGCCTCGCGCGATTGCTCCGCGGGATCGACACTATCTGGCCTATCTGCGAGCCATCCGGCAATTTCATCACGGCTGACCGGCTCGCGGGACGATCGTGCCTGCCAGGTCAGGACCACAGCAACCACGTGCTTGCAGTTGAACGCCACCGGGCAGGAACACTCACCATCCAGCAGCACGTCACCACCATGGCGCTCGATCTCGATCAATTGCCGGTACGGCTCGAATGCCGTGCCCTGGCAACTGCCGATCAGGCGTATGCCACCGTCGGGAAGCCGCTCATGCTGCAACACGACGGCGCGACCCTCGGCAAAGTAGCGATTACCACGGCGCCAGGAACCCGGATCTGTCTCGCTCGACAGCCAGGCGGACGAAAGCTGGTGGGGGTGAATCATAGAAGGCCGTATCGGCTGGGAAAATGCTGCGATAGTTTAGCGTGCGTTGGCAGTCATTGTCAGAGCTTGGCGCCTGTTGACCCCAGCCTGGCCGCAGCCCTTTCTCCGACTCGGGTACGGTTATCAAGGCGCATAATGCCCACCACCGGCGGCAAAGCCGGGGCAAAGCAGAGGTCTTGGCATCCGGTGCATGGCCTGGTCATGCAGCATGTAGCGGCTTGATCCGATCTACCTCTTTCCTGACTGACCGGACTGCCGACCAAAGATCAACAGATCGCTGCGCATTCAACCAGAATTCCGGAGAGTTGCCAAACAAACGAGCAAACCGAAGCGCCATTTCGGGACTGACAGCACGGCGCTCGCGGAGTAATTCATTCACTGACTGGCGAGAGACGCCCAGAGACTCAGCCAATCCCGTAACAGTCAGGCCATAGTCCGGCAAGAAATCTTCTCTCAACATTTCACCAGGATGAGTCGACTTACGCTGCATACCGACGATATTAGGAATACCCCTAATCATCACCTCACTTAGCCCGGACTATTCATGACCCGACCGTCGCGAGACGGCGCCAGGTTCCGTAGCCCAAGGCGTTTCGCGACCGAGCACACCGCAATCGTACTCAGGAGACAGAATCAGGACACCCATGATCTATAGGAAATCTCCTACAGCTCACCGGGACAGTCTCCGGATTGGAGACAGAATCAGGACACCCATGATCTATAGGAAATCTCCTACAGGAGACAGAATCAGGACACCCATGATCTATAGGAAATCTCCTACAGCTCACCGGGACAGTCTCCGGATTGGCGGGCGTCTCTCCCGGCGCCAGAATAGAGACATGACCTATCCACGCAGTCAGTTAGTCAGCGACGAGGAGCCCGG